>NZ_DCRI01000097.1:0-53938 GCF_002324975.1 Acinetobacter sp. UBA1496
ACTTTCGCAAGAGGTCCATTATAATCCAAAAGTTAAGCTTCAGCCGGCTGCTCCAATTTCTTTAATTTCATATCAAAGATAAATGGTCCAAAGGGCAGAATCGAAGCGATCAAGCCCAGAATAAACATACTCAGAGACCATTTCTGTTTTTCACAGACGGCAAATAACACCACAAGAAAAAGCACGAAAAGAACGCCGTGACCCATGCCGATATATTTCACCAGAATCGGGTTATCCATCATGTATTTAACCGGCATGGCAATAAATAACAGCAGCAGAAATGAAATACCTTCAAGCAATCCAACCAGACGTAAAGTTTTAATATTCACGCGCGCTCACTCTTCTATGTTCTATTCAATCAGGCTTGAGTGTACCCAATCTGCCGATTTAAGCAAAAGAAATTTATAGAATAAAATGAATTATTTTAGATACTTATATCCTAGTAATCTGCTTGGTTATTTGATTTCAACCGCCAGTAACTGCTGCCTTAAAGAGAGTAATTCAGGCAAGGTTTCCAGTAACAGACTGATCTGTTTAAGTACTAGCAGCAGGTGGGTGGAAATATGTTCCTGCTGACTCAGCTGCCGGATTTCTGACAATTGGCCTTGAATGTCCTGCTGCGGTACATTTTCAGGATTTGACAGGGCATTAGTTAAAGTCTGCTGACAGGCAGAAAGCAGTTGCAGAATCTGCGGATCAGATACTTGTTCACGATGGCTACCCAATGCGGAAATATAACTGAGCTGACTGTGACTATAAACCAGATAGCGAAACGCATTGCGAATCAGCACCGGATCGGGATTCGGTTCGGTACTCAGACTGGAAATCATATTGGAAAGGTCAATCTGGGCATTGTGGGCCAAACGACGTGCTGTCCGATAAGCAATGCTGTTATTTTTGCCATACTGATATTGCTCCAGAATAGCCAGTAAATAGTTCAGCGTCGCTTGGGAAGACTTTTTAATATTGCTGGAAATATTCCGGAAATTCCAGTCAGGCCAGATACAACTGACCGCCAGCCAGGCAATCAGACAACCAATCAGGGTATCGATAATGCGTGGCAGAATGACTGCATAGCCAGCGCCTTTCAGATTGAAAATCAGCAGTACCACCAAGGTTGCCATCAATGTGGCCATGGCATATTTCTTGGAACGCAAATAGAAAAAACCGACACCGAAAATCACAGTAAGCAGCAACTGGCCTTCAATACTTGATACAAAATACAGGATCGGGATGCCTAAAATGACGCCGAGTAATGTACCTAAAGTCCGCAGTTTTAAACGGCTTTTAGTGGCGAAATAACTGATCTGACACACAAATAAACTGGTCAGTAATATCCAGTAGCCATTTTTGGCAAAGGGCAATAGGGAAATGGCATAGCCAACTAGAAAGACCAAAGCGATCCGCACCGCATGACGAAACAGCGCCGATTGTGGTCCCAAATGGGGTTTTAATTTCAGCCAGAAATCCGCAGGTCCACGCAGATCATCATCAAACAGGCTGGAATCATCAAAATGCTTTGGATAATCCGGACGGTGAATGACTTGTCCATCCTGCAAATGTTGCAGCTGTTCATGCACACTCAGCAGATTACTCAGAATGAGCTGTAAGTTTTTTACCTCAATATTCTGTGGATGCTGGGCAATCCAGTCCTGCATGGAGGCTTCTAATGCTTTGAGTGCCAGCTGATGCTGTTCAGGAAGTTGATAGGTTTCATTACGCAGTACACAAGCAGCCAGCTGCTGACAGGCAAGTGCCTGCAAGTGAATATTTTTCTGAATACGGAAAATCAGATCGGTACGGCTAAAATGCTGGTGAATCTGCTCATAATGCAGATAGTTGGCAGTTGCCTGCTCATGAATATCCTGAGTCAGAAAATAAAGGTTCAGCCAGTAAATGGTCTTATGATTCGGACGCGAGGCTTTGAGTCGGGTCAGTAAAGAATCTTTGGTACGGTTAAAGCTTTCAATCACTTGAGTATTTTTTAAAGAAAGTTCGTAGAGCAATGGCTCGACATTATTCTGATTATCGGGATCAAATAATTTGGCTTTAGTCGATAGCAGCTCCGCCATCTGTTGCAGATTGATGGATAAATTTTCCTGAACCTGCAAGGTGGGGCGAATCAGGTAAAACAGAATAGAAGTCAGGCCATACCACAGCACCCCAACTATAAAATACAGCGGCTGCTCATACCAGTGTCCATATTCTCCCAAGCCAAACATGGTGTAAATGGACAGCAATACAGTGCCAAAAGAAATAGTGGCATAACGCTGTCCCAAAGCCCCCATCAAGATAAATACGGCACTAGAAAGTGATAGCCAGAGTGCAAACCAGATTTTATAGGGATGCAGAAATTCCAGCATGCTACTAACTGCAAAAAACAGCAGCATGACCAGCCCCAGATTGCGCAGCCTTAAACTTAAACGGTCATCAAAATCGGTCAGGGCAGTGGCAATTGCTCCTAAAGTGACCGGAACAATCAAGGTCTCATAGCCGAGAAGTTTTAGACCAAAAGTCGTCCCTGAAAGCACAATAAACATCTGCAAACAGTAAGTCATCAAGGCACTGGACTGAAAAGGCAACAGGGCTTTTTTAAGTATGTGATGAAGAGGATGCAACATGGAATCTGAGCTATTCACAAGAATATGATCCGTGGTATTTGACTGCCGGTTTTAAATGCAATTTAAGCGCCAATTTCAGAAGAAATGTCTACTAAAAAACGGGCAAGAAGCCCGTTTTTGAATGCTAATCATCTGTAATAAATCAGATCACACCACAGGCAATACGTTCACCGCCACCGCCCAATGGTAATGGGTTGTCAGAATAATTGTCGCCACCGGCATGTACCATAATCGCACGACCCTGAACATCAGCCAGTTTCAGACGTGGCGCAAGCAGGGTGACACGTGCAGTTCCATCTGTATTAACTTTCAATGCGGGTAAATCACCGAGATGACCGGTTGTTGGTGTACCGTGATGTGGAGCCTGATTTGGATTGTAATGGCTACCTGCAGCCAGTGCTGCGCCCATCTTGCCGTCTTTCATGGCAGGTGCACATGAACCATTTTCATGAATGTGGAAACCACGCTCACCCGCAGGAAGCTGTTTCAGATTAGTACGAATCACCAAGCCAGTCGGGCTGTCACTCAATAATACGGTACCAATCGATTCACCGACGCCCTGTGCAGAAACTGCATTCAGGGTCACGGTTTTAACATTTTCAGTCGAAGTAGAGGTTGAAGCGCAACCGGTAAAAAGTGCGGCACTGACTGCGCACAAAGCTGTAAGTTTAAATAATGAAGACATAATTATCACACCTTGATCTTTATTCTGCTTTTCGGAATCTATTGAAACAGAGCAAGGCCAAAAGCACTATAGAAAATCAGTACTTAAATGTTTTAATTTGTTTAACCCAGTCAGTCTTGTGATTTCGGTGCCTTGTTACGGCGCAGACGGAATTTTTTCTTCGGTTCAACCTCATGCGCCATAGTGGCTTTAGGCATCATCAAAGGTTCGTTCAGGTTGCTTTCATGCAGCCATTCACGCCAGATGGCCAGTAGTACGGCCAGAATCACCGGTCCAATAAAGACACCAACCAGACCAAAGCTGGCAATACCACCCAAAACACCAAACATAATCAGCAGGAATGGAATCTGTGTTGCACCCGAAATGACCAGTGGACGAATCACGTTGTCCGCTGTACTCACAATACAGACACCCCAGACCATGACGCCAACGGCTTCAATGGTTTGTCCTTGCGAGAACAGCCATAGCGAAACTGCACCATAAGCAACGGGAGGGCCAAAAGGAATTAAGGCAAAGATAAAGGTGATAATGGTCAGTACCATCGGGTTCGGTACACCAGCCACGAAATAGCTGATACCTGCCAGCAAAGACTGGGCAATTGCTGTTAAGCCTACCCCATAGACCACCGCACGTGTGGTATCTGAAATTGTCGCCAGATAATGGTGAATACGTGGACCGACTACCATCTCAAAGGCTTTACGCACCTGATTCAGAATGGTATGACCATCACGGTAGAAGAAGAATAACGACAGTACGGCAAAACACAGCTTGAAGACATTTTTACTGATTTCATTCAGTACAACTTTACCGTAATTCAGATGACCCTGAATCCAGACGGAAATGGTCTGTGCAATACTGTTTGGATCGGCATTTATCTCATTCAGGGTACGGGTAATTTCCTTACCTACAAGTGGCAGGCCACGAATAAAATCTGGAACGCTAAGATGACCTGAGAATACCTGTTTTTGCAATTCAAAATACAGGTTCCGACCTTCGTGCTGCAGCATAAAAATGGCAAAAATAAAAGGTAGACCAAACACCAGAATCACACCCAGAATCATAATAGTCGCACTCAGCGTCGGCCGATTGCCACTCATTCTTAAGATCGACTGATACAGTGGCCAGGTCATGTACGCAATAATGGCTGCCCAAACTACAGGAATGATGAAATACTTGAGTATGTGAAAACTCAAAAAAATCAGAATGAAAAACAGTCCAAATAATAAGACTTTTTGTAGTGTGGGCGCGTATTGTTGCACTGAATTTAGAAGCTCATTTTTTTAGGTCATGTCAGGCATATTATCTGAAAAAAAAGCGATCGAAAACGATAGTACAGGAAGTAGTACGATTATTTTCCTAAGAATAAAAAGAAGAGGCTAAAAATAACAGAACTAGAACCATTGGCTTGGATCGTCAATAATGGCATTCAATAAAGGTTGCCATTGATCCTGTAATTCCCGGTACATCTTCTGCTGTTTGTCAAAAATAGACAGGCCTTGCATGGCCAGCCGGCTATAGGGTGCACGTTCAGAAATCCAGGCAACCGGTTGCTGATCAATTTTATTGAAAAACTGCTGAATGTCCTGATTGCTGGCTGCATTAGGTTTGGTGCGGTTGGCGAGGAGCAGAATTTCAACCTTGCCTTTACGGATGCGTTTAATGTCCTGCAAATGCTTGAGAAAACGGCGCGTAGAATCAATATCAAAAAATGAAGGCTGCAGGGGGGTAATGATGGCATCTGCTTCACTGATTAACTGCTCGGCATGATCTTCATTCAGCGCTCCGGGTGCATCGATGATCAGATATTCCAAGTTTTTAGGCGCATCCCCAATCGATTTGGCATTTCGCCAGTCCAGACTCTGAATCGGCGCGGCATCTTTTGGGCGATGTTTCAACCATTGCAAGGTCGATTTCTGGCTGTCCGCATCAGCCAGAGCAACTTTATAACCCTTTTGTGCCAGGGCAGCTGCCAAGCTAATTGCAGTAATGGTTTTACCACAGCCACCTTTCTGATTTGCAACTAAAATAGTTTTCATGACCCGGGATGATTTAATTCTGCTCCCGCCTAGCATATCATTCTTTGCAGGCTTACTGGATGGCAGACCCTTTCAACTTCAGTCGAAGGTAGGTAGCAAAATAAAGCAGATTAGGAAGATTGAATGTCCATTGGAATGGCTATGTTGATTGGTGCCTGTATTGGAGTGGTTTTAACTACCCTGATTCTGGGCCAGACGCGAAATGGTCGAATTAAAGCAGAATATGAACAATATATTGCCGAGCTGGAGCTGGAACATCAGCAAGCTTTAGTTGCTGCACAAAAACGCAGTGTGAATACCAGTCGTGCGGTACTCAAAGGCAAAATGGCCGAGCAGTTGGCACCGATCATGCCAGAGTTTCAATATCTGCCTAGTGATGCCAAATTTTTAGGTGATCCGGTGGATTATGTGGTCTTTGATGGTTATACCGATTTTCGTGATGGTGAAGGGCTGGCTGAAGATATTGAAGTGGTGTTGATTGATATTAAAAGTGGGGGTGCACGTCTGACCAAAGGCCAGATGGCAATTGCTCAAGCCATTCAGGAAGGGCGGGTACGTTTTGAAACCATCCGGATTGATTTTGAAGACTGAAGGACAGCAAGCTTCAACTCTACACTATGGATAAACTGATTATTGTCGCAGCACTGTTTGCGCTTGGACTATGGATCTGGTCGGAATACTTTAGGGCGATTCCGAATCTGGAGCAGGCCGGAGTACTCAAAAATTTTCAGGTAGAATCGATTGAGCCGCATCAGGCTGAATATCGCGTACTGGCTAAACAGTATTATGGGCCTGAGCGGCGTACCATTCATCCAGCCAGTCCAGTGGTGGGAAGCTTTAATGATCTGGCCTATGTCAGCAATATTGATCTGTTACTGGCCGCACCGAAAGTATCCAGTACTGTATTTAAACCATTCAAGCTTGAGCAGGACAGGCGTTGTTTCAATATGACCGCTACAGACGCACAGGCCAATCCTGCGAACATTCAACCTCATTTGCTGAACCTGAGTGTGATTGCCGCCAGCGAAGTTGTTGCCAATAAGGTTCGCCGTTTAAAAGCAGATCAGCGGATCTGGCTGCAAGGGGACTGGGTACAGGTCAAATCAGCGACCAGCCAGCAAGAATTTCAGGTTGGAATAGGCAATCCAAGATCAGCCCAATGCCGTCTGTTTAGAATAACTGATTTAAAAGTGCTGGATTAAAGCGGTTTATGTACTCGTGCCAGCAGCATACGCTGACCAATCTTTGGAATACCTTCGGCATCGATATAATGAACTTCATCCAGTTCAAACCCAGCCTCTAAAAGAGCGGTTTCAATATTCCTGTTGAGATGACAGCCATCTGCCACTTTCTTCTGAATCGGGGTGAGTAAATGCTGCAAGCGCTGAATGTTGAGATGCTCTCGGTTTAATACATGCTCAACCAGATGAAAATGGCCGCCTGGCTTCAGAACCCGGTAAATTTCATGCAGACTTTGATGCAGATCCGGAATACTGCATAAGGTCCAGGTTGATACGATATTTTCCAGACTATTTTCTGCAAAAGGCAGGACTTCTGCGCTCGCCTGAATCTGTTCGACTGCAAAAGGGCTTTGACTGATGCGCTGCTCAGCCAGTTTAAAAATGTCCGGGTTAGGTTCCAGCGCATAGACTTTATCTACGGCCTGATAAAAAGGCAGATTCAGTCCTGTACCGAAGCCAATTTCCAGAACTTCACCTGTAATAGGCAATAATAATTCGCGGCGTAAATCCATCAGGGATGGGGTCTGCATAACCTGATTCAGCAGATGCGGAAAAATATGTTGTTGATAGAATTTATACAGCATGGTCGCATTCAAATGATTCTTAGACAGGCTTAGATTAACCGAAAATAATGGGATTAGCTAAAGCTCTCCGCTCACCAAAATTGATCAACTTGTTACTAATTTCAACTATTTATTCATTAAAAAAATCGTACTATCAAGCAAGATATTCTTGAAAAGATTTGATGGAATAAAGACAGAATTATGTTCAAACATCTTCGATACTATGCTTTGGCGGCCAGTCTTTTACTACCGCTTTATGGTCACACTTCTGTAGACCATAATGTTGCCAAAGGACTGCCACCGATGGCCAAAGACCAATCCATTTCAGTCTTGCAGCCGTTTAAAGGTGATTTCCGTATTTTGGGATCAAAAATTTATACCGACGACGAGCAGGCTAAGTTCTCTCCGATCGATTATGCGGTGAGTTGGGGGCTGTTTGCACAACCTGAAATTGCCCGGCACATTACAGTCAATCAGTATGACCGTTATCTGAACTGGAAAATGGATCGCGTGCCAGTGCCCATTGAACAGGCCAAACAGATGGTATCCAATATGCACATCATTCCTGCCAATCCACAAATTGCCAAAGCAATTAAACAGGTAAAACGTGGTGATCTGGTGCGTTTACAAGGTGAGCTGGTGGAAGTGCGTGATAAAGATCTCGTCTGGAAATCTTCCTTAACCCCAACCGATACCGGTGATGGTGCTTGTGAGGTGTTCCGGGTTAGCTCAATCAAGTGGATTGAGAAAGTGGGTAAAGGTTAAAACTGGAAAACTTAGAGCTTTCTGAAAGGGGCGTTTGGAGTGCTTCTAAGTGGCTTGGCTTTCTTGATATTTAATTTATTTTAAGCCTCATAGTTTTTCATTTTTTAAATGAGCTACTTCTTCCAAAAAATAATTTTAATCTTAAATAAGAATGTCATCTTGTTTTGTTAGTTTGATATAAAAAACCGCCAGAAATAGGCGGTTTTTTATTTTAAAGACAGGCTTATTTGGCAGCCAGTGCCTCACCTTCAAAGGCAATGCCATCCCAGCCATTTTGCATGAACTGGCGGATATTCTGGTGATCCGTTGATTCTGGTGTTGCTAATACAGCCGAATAGTGTTCGGCAAACAGGCTCAAGGTTTGTGCCTGATCTAGGCCATTCAATTTGGCAAATGAAAATACTTTGGCACTGCCTTGGTTTTCAGTGGCAGCATTGGCCTGTTGACCATTTTTAAAAGCAGTGGGTGTATGAGCATAGCGCGCATCGATATATGCAATCACATCTGCAAATTTAGCTTCGCCCGCAGCCAATTGAGCCAGTAATTCCTGAGCCATGTGGATTTCCTCTAGACTTAAATCAATTTGAATGGCGTCGAATATACCAATTTTTTGGCAAAGATCCATGTTCATTCTGCAATTTTAGGTGCATGATGTTATTCATTATTCTCGTCCCACATGGCGGCTGACGAAAGATTTAAGATCGAATAAAGACGGAGTAGACATGAACTGGCTTTTGGTGGCAATGGGCGGCGCGATTGGGGCAACACTGCGTTATGGAACAGGAATGTTGATTGCCAAGCCACAGATGCTATTTCCGTGGCCGACCTGGTGGATCAATATTATAGGTTGCCTGTGTGCCGGGATTTTCTTTGCCTTTAGCCAGAAATACAGTTTCCTGCAAAGTGAAGCGCGGCTATTTTTGATGGTAGGCATCCTGGGTGGCTTTACGACTTTTTCCAGTTTTGGTCTAGAAACTTTTCAGCTGCTTAAGCAGGGTGCAGTCACGATTGCCCTAAGTTATGTGATCTCTAGTGTGATTGTTGGAGTATTTATGCTGGGTGTGGGCTTCTATTTAACCCAGCTGGCTTTAGCGCAGGCATAAAAAAGTCAGGAAATTGGAGGTAATTTCCTGACATAAACCACGATTTAAATTGAGAGAAAAAAATCGGAGGTTTTAAGTTTAACCACGTTTAAAACGGGAAAAACGTTTGTTAAAGCTCGCTACGCGACCTTCATTACTGGTTTGACGTTGCTCACCGGTATAAAACGGATGTGAAGCACTCGAAATATCCAGGGTGACATAAGGATAGGTCTTACCTTCATATTCCTTGGTCTGGCTAGAAGTCATGGTGCTGCCAATCACGAAGTAGGCATCAGCATTAGTGTCATGAAATAAAACTTCTCGATATTCGGGATGAATGTCTGGACGCATCGTAATATTCCTCTTGTAATTTAAGAGTAATGTTATAATGTAACATTTGATATTTCAAGTGAAGTAGGGTTACAGCTTGTAAGCTTATTACTGTAACCTAACTGCGACTTGGCACAATTTCCTCAAATACATCACTCAAATTATCATGTACTTTCAAATGAATCAGGTTCCAGTATTGTCCGGAAATAGTACGGTTTACCATCAGGGTATCTGGCGAAGGTTTGAATACATCCCAATATTTCAGAGAAGGTTTGAGCAATTCCATTCCATCATGATGTGCTGAGTTTTCAGCAAAATCATAATTGGTAGTTAAAGGACGCATCAGTACTTCTAGCCATTGCTCATACAGATCGGCCGGGAATTTTCCGGTCTCTGTCAGGGTATGCAGGGCATCTAGTTGCTGTTCAATGGTCGAAATATCCTTGTCACGAGCTGCATGGATCAATTCCTTGAAATGACTAATGATCTCGGTAGAAAGGGTTTTAACACCGCCGTAATCGTAAATAATCACCGAGCCATCTTCACGGAAGGCGAAATTCCCTGGATGCGGATCACAGTGGAAACGTTTCAGATAGAAAATTTCCTGACCAATCGCACGGAATAAACGACGGCCTAGGGCATTACGGGTTTCTAGCGGCCATTGGCTGGCCGTTTCCATACTTTCGCCCTGTTCCAGGCTTAGGGTTAGAATATGACGGGAAGAGTATTCGCTAAATACTTTCGGAATCACAATTTGATGATCGAGCGATTCATGAAAGGCACGCGCCACTTCCAGATTCTGAGCCTCAATTTCATAATTGAGTTCATTGTCCAGACTATGCTGGATTTCCTTGAATAGCTGATCCTGCAACTTGCGGTCAATTTTCAGTACACCCATCAAACGCAAGGCTAGGCGAACCTGTTTCAGGTCACTTTCACAGGCTTCTTCCACTCCCGGATATTGCACCTTGACCACAACCTGCTGGCCATCCGGTAGAGTTGCTTTATGCACCTGTCCAATCGAGGCTGCGGCAAAAGGCTGCTCATCAAACTGCTGGAATAGATCCTGCAAAGACTTGCCCAATTCTTTTTCGACCTGTGATTGAATCTCTTTAAATGGCATCGGTGGAGCCTGACGCTGCAATTTGGAAATGGCTCGAGCAACTTCAGGCGGAAAAATATCTTTATATTGCGAGGCAATCTGGCCGACTTTCATCACCGCACCTTTCATTTCCCCCAAGGTATCAGCAATCTGTACTCCAATATCCTGAAATAATTTACTGCGTGCAGCATTTTTCTGCTCTTCATCCGCAGTTAAATTTTTAATCGAATTGGATAGAGTTTTACTTGCAATACTTGCGGTCATTCCAGCCAATTTCATAAATCGGCGACCAGGCGTTCGAGCCGTTTTTGCCATGCGAGATTCCTCAAAATCACCATTTTTATGGGTGTATTTGATCATAGGTGACAAACTATAAATTGCCTATATTTAATTGTAGATGTTATGTTGCAAAGATTCTCAAAGTGTTCATATTTGCTTGATATTGTTCACTTGATTTATGCAATTTTTAAACCATTTTGTCGTCTGTACGGCAGTTTTTGAATCAATTATTTAATTATTCTGAAGAGAGCAAAGCACGATTTTTAAGTTCCTTTCCATGATGAAAGGCTTAAAATAATGGCACCTCAAGATCAAGAAATTTCAATGAAAGTCTATCGATATTTTACTGGCAAAGATGATGTGAATTTTTGTGCCCGTGTGACCAAGGCACTCAATGAAGGCTATGAACTTTATGGTGCACCGACCATGACCTTTAATGGAACAGATGTCATTGTCGGGCAAGTGGTGATTAAGGAAGTGTCAGATGAGTCCGAGATTCCACAGGGATTAAAAGATGCATTAAATCAGTAATTCAATGCATCTTTTTAAATAATAAGAGGATTAGGCACGCTGGCTTAAACGTTTGTTATTGCCATAAAGCCGTGCCAGCAATAAAACACAGGCCACGCTCAGACCGACAATCAGACCGACCCAGACGCCTGCCGCCCCCATATCTCCAAAACGGGACAAATAAACCCCCACCGGGAAGGCAATCACCCAATAGGCAATCATGGTGATCCACATGGGGCCTTTGGTATCCTGCATACCGCGTAAGCAGCCTGCAGCACTGATCTGCCAGGCATCCATCAGCTGATAGGCCACTGCAAAGAGCACCAGATAAAGCGCGATTTGGGTCACCATCGGGTCAGAGGTATAAAGTGCTACGATTTCACTACGGAACACCCAAAGCATCAGCATGATCAGCAGAGCTAGAATCGTCGCGGTCATCAGACCTAAACCTTGTACTCTACGCATGGCATCCCAGTTCTGTTCACCATAGTAAGTTCCCACCCGAATGGTCAGCGCAATGGCCAGAGACATCGGAATCATGAATAATTGTGAGGTAACGGAAATAGCAATCTGGTGAGCGGCCACAATGGTTTCACCTAATGGACTCAAGACAATCGCTGCGGTACTAAAAATACTCACTTCAAAGAAAATTGCCAGTCCGATCGGAAAGCCCAGCTTTAAAATCCGTTTCAGCCAATAGCCGTTCAGCTTTTCCCAGTGACTAAATGGCTGACTGCTTTGATAGACCCGATTTTTAAAAATATACAGTGCCAGACTCATTAACATGAGCCATTGCAGAATTGCTGTAGCAAAACCACAACCGGCACTGCCCAGTGCCGGAATAGGGCCAATTCCATACATAAAAATGAAGTTTAATGGAATCAGAAGCAGTAGCGCCATGAGGCTAATGGCAGTGACCGGACGCGGGTAACCAATGGCCTCAGAATAGCCGCGTAAAGCCGCATACATAGTCACAGCAGGCATACCAAAACCGATCGCATGCAGGAACAGGCCAGCTTTAGGTTGCAGGCTTTCTGGGACACCTAGTAAAGGTAAAGTGAGGGGCAAAACTTGCAACACCAGACCCGCAATTACCCCAAGGATGAATGCAACCCATAATGATTGCCGCGCAATTGTGGCAATTCTTTCAGGTGTACGTGCGCCTTTAGCTTCCGCTACCAAAGGTGTAGTGGCGATCATGATGCCACTGAAGAGTAGCATGACTGGAATCCATAGCCCGACACCAACTGCAATCGCTGCCAGATCAGTCGGTGAGAGACGTCCGGCCATAATCGTATCAATCAGGCCCAAACCCGCCTGGGAGAATTGTGTGACCAGAATGGGCAACATCAGATGAAACAGCTGTTTTAATTCATAACGACAGGTTGTGGCTGTCAAAACATTCGACACAAAAATTACTCATTAGTGATCATGTGCTTAGAGATAAGGTTTAGCGTTGTAAAGTGAGAAGCACACCAATAAAAATCACCACGCCACCTAAAAGACGTTGCCAGTTCACCGGCATTTTTTCATTGCCCAGCAGACCAAACTGATCGACGATCATGGACATCACCATCTGACCAAAAATAATCATTCCAGTCAGTGTCAGGAAGCCCATTTTAGGTGCAGCATAAATGCTCATGCTGATCGCATAAACACCTAAAAATCCACCTAACCAGAGATACCAGGGAACTGCCATCAGCTCCTGTAAGCCTGGTTTGGGATGTGACTGAAACAGCACGATGCCGGCAAGTACTATTGTACCAATCAAAAAGGAAAAAAATGCAGCTTGAATAGGAGAATATAAATATTCTTTTAATTGGGTATTAATAGCCGTCTGTAAGGTCAGCAAGACCCCGATTGCAAAGACCAAAGGCAATAAAATAAGGAGCTGGGAGGGTATTTTCATAATTTTAACTATCTAATTCTATTTAAATTTTTAGGCATTAGGCGATGGCGATTTTAATTTTAGCAGTGTTGTTGCCGAGTCATGTTAAAATTACGCTAGATCTTGTAGTTGTTTTTGAGTAGTTCTTTGGCTGAATTGAATCCTGCACTTATTCCCTTATCCCTGTATATCCATATGCCGTGGTGTGTACGTAAATGTCCGTATTGTGACTTTAATTCGCATGCCGTACCTGATGGAAAACTCTCTTTGGACCTGGAACGGGAATATCTGCATGCGCTGGTAGAGGACTTTAAAACTCAGGTTGATTTTGCCCAAGGCCGTTCGATTCATAGTGTATTTATCGGTGGGGGAACGCCGTCACTGATCTCTGCTGCAGGTTATCAGTGGTTATTTACAGAACTAAAAGTACTGATTCCTTTTGAAGAGAATTGTGAAATCACACTGGAAGCCAATCCAGGTACAGTGGAACATGATCCATTTGCTGGCTATTTAGCAGCTGGTATTAATCGTCTTTCGATAGGCGTGCAAAGTTTTAATACCGAGCATCTGAAAAAGCTGGGCCGAATTCATAGCAATGAAGATGCGATCTCGGCGATTGGCCTAGCGCGTGACGCAGGATTTCAGCGGATTAATGTCGACTTGATGCATGGCTTGCCTGAACAGACACTGGAGCAGGCACTTAATGATCTGAAACTGGCGGTCGAGAATGGTGCTACGCATATTTCCTGGTATCAGTTAACCATTGAGCCAAATACCGTATTTTTCCGTACTCAGCCGATTTTACCGGTCGATGAAGTACTAGAAGAGATTCAGGAACAGGGCGAGGCTTATTTAAAAGCCAATGGCTTTATCAATTATGAAGTCTCTGCTTGGCGTAAAGAATTACCCTCGGCACATAATCTGAATTACTGGCAACTTGGTGATTATCTGGCCATTGGAGCAGGGGCGCATGGCAAAGTGACTCAACCGGATGGTGTTTACCGTTTCCAGAAAACCCGTTTGCCTAAAGACTATTTAGGCAAAGTGCCAGCCGAACATTTGCAGTTTAAGCGCATCGAAGCGGCAGATATGCCGTTTGAATTTATGATGAATGCCTTACGTTTAAATGATGGTGTGGAAGCGAAGCTTTATCTTGAGCGAACAGGCTATAGTCTGGATACACTGGATGAATTGCTGACTTCATTGCGCCAACGTCAATTAATGGTAGAAGATACAGAACGTCTGGCATGTACTGAGCAAGGTCACATCTTTTTAAACTCTGTGCTGGAAGAGTTTCTTTAATTGCCTAATCTATCCGAATAATTAATCCAGTTTAAAAAGAAAAAGCCCGATGAGTTACATCGGGCTTTTTCTTCTCTCTCTCCACTATGCATTTAAGCCATTCGGATTAACGATACTTAGGCGGTAACTTGTGATGCGGGCCATTGTGATGATTTTTGTTGAAGAAGCCTTTATGATCTTTCTTGCCAAACTTATCATGACGATCATGCTGGTTAAAATGCGCTTTAGGAGGTGCTTTATGGAAGCCAGCTTTATGCGGCATTGGTTTCTTATCAAAATGATGCGCTGCTAGCGTTGGATGACGATGGCCCGGTCCAGGAGCGGCCATTGCTGACATGGTAGCTGTTGTTGCGATCAAGCCAATCATTAAAGAAGAAACTAATTTTTTCGTGATCATACTCATATTTATTCAATGAGTTCATCATAGGAGTCAGCGATGTAGGGGAGATGGAGCCATAGACAACACTTTTGTAAATTTCAGAATTTCTTTCAATTTTGTATTTAAGTAATTAATAAATAATAAATTTTATTAAAAATTCTGTATTTTTATGGGCAATTTTTGATTTTAAAATCATCAAAATTCTTCTCCGTTTCTTCATGTTTTAACGTGAGTGAAATCAGATGAAGAAATTTAGGACAAGATGATGAATGAAAAGCGAATATAATATTTAATTATCTTTTAAATTTAATTAATTGATCTGGAAACTAAAATTAGTCAATTTAAGTTACAAAAAAAGCACTCTAATGAGTGCTTTTTTTCATCTTCGCAATATTAGATTGCAGTGATGTTAGTCGCTGTAGGACCTTTTTGGCCTTGAGCTACGCTGAAAGAAACCTTTTGGCCTTCAGCTAAAGTTTTGAAACCTGAACCTTGGATTTCGCTGAAGTGAGCGAAAACGTCTGGACCATTGTCTTGTTGAATGAAGCCAAAACCTTTAGTTTCGTTGAACCACTTTACTGTACCGGTAACTGTGTTAGACATAATATAACCTATTGAATCTTATGGATTTATAGTCAAAATTTCAGATGACTAGCTGTAACTTTGAAAAATAAAAAGGATGGAGCTTATTGATCTTTAAAACGAAGGTTTATGACTAAAACTGCGATACTTAAAAGAAGACTAACCAAAACAAGAATTTTTCTAGTTATCGCCATCATACCCTGTATTTATAGATATTCAAGTAAATTATATGGATTATTTAATAGACGTCTGAAAATTATAGATATAAATTTGTGTAGTTTGTGTACGCAGCAGATTTTTCTTTGTATCCAGTCATCATTTTGACATATGAAAAAGAGCGCCGTAGCGCTCTTTTTAAAGCTAAAACCTAAACTTTTGACTTAGTAATCAAAACTGAAGTGTTCTGCTGCCAGTGAAGTCATGGTTTTGGATGGATTCACCATTGCTTCAGCATGGCCTTGGGCACGTGGCAATAAACGCTCAAAGTAGAAATCAGCAGTTTTAATTTTCGCTTTGTAGAACTCTGGAACTTCTGCACCATCACCAGCAACCAGTTTCGCTGAAGCCACTGCAGCTTGTTGTGCCCAGAAGTAAGCCATCATTACATAGCCTGAGAACATCAGGAAGTCCACAGAAGCAGAGGATACGATGTCACGGTCTTTACGTGCTGCCAGCATGATACGTACAGTTAACGCATTCCACTGTGCACATAGCTTGGTCAGGTCCCAAGCAAAACGGCGCATGTATTTATTGCGTGCATGCTGTCCACAGAATTTCAGAATTTCAGCGGTGTAATCACGAATCACTTTACCTTTAGAGGTTAACAGGACCTTACGACCAATCAGGTCAAGTGCCTGAACGCCAGTCGTTCCTTCGTACAGGGTAGAGATACGTGAGTCACGAACGATTTGCTCCATGCCCCATTCTTTGATGTAACCATGACCACCAAATACTTGCATACCGTGGTTCGCTGCTTCATAACCCATTTCAGTCAGGAAGCCTTTCAGAATAGGGGTATAGAAACCTAAGTGATCATCCTGCTGTTCAAATTCAGCAGTATCACCACGCAGCAGGGCATCATTCATGTTATCTGCGATTTTTGCTGCATGATAGATCATGGCACGACCACCTTCAGCAATCGCTTTCTGGGTCAACAGCATACGGCGCACATCGGCATGGTGGATGATCGCATCCGCCACTTTTTCCGGATCTTTTTTACCAGACAGGGCACGCATCGACATACGTTCTTTGGCATATGGCAATGCACCCTGGAACGATAATTCTGCATGACAGATACCTTGAATTGCGGTACCAATACGCGCGGTATTCATGAAGGTAAACATAGCATGCAAGCCTTTGTTTGGCTCGCCAATTAAATAACCCACTGCATTATCAAAGTTCAGTACAGCGGTTGCAGAGGCACGGATCCCCATCTTGTGTTCAATCGAACCACAGTTCACGGCATTACGTTCACCGATGCCACCATCTTCAGTGGCAATGAATTTCGGTACGATAAACAGGGAAATGCCTTTGGTGCCTTGTGGTGCATCTGGAAGACGTGCCAAAACGATGTGTACGATGTTTTCAGTTAAATCGTGTTCACCCGCAGAAATGAAGATTTTAGTACCAGAAATCGCATAAGTACCATCAGCTTGTGGTTCTGCTTTAGTTTTTACCTGACCCAGATCGGTACCGCATTGTGGCTCAGTCAGGCACATGGTTCCTGACCAGGTACCTGCAACCAGATGCGGTAAATAGGTATTTTTCTGTTCATCAGTACCATACTGGATGATGGTATTGATACAGCCCACGCTCAAACCTGGATACATCTGGAAAGACCAGTTTGCCGTACCCATCATTTCTGATTTGATCAGGTTTAAAGACATCGGCAGATTTTGACCGCCAAATTCTTCAGGATAAGACAGACCTTGCCAGCCACCTTGCACGAACTGATCATAAGTTTCCTTGAAGCCTTTCGGTGTGCGTACTTCGCCATTTTCAAAGTGACAGCCTTCTGCATCGCCAGTCTGGTTCAGCGGAGAAAGTACATTTTCACAGAAATCTGCCGCACCTTCTAGGATCATGTCTACCGTATCTGCATCGGCATATTCGCCATTTGACAGTTCTTGGTAATGTGCAGGGTAATCAAGCACTTCATTCATTAAGAAACGAATATCACGTAAAGGAGCTTTATATGCTGGCATGCGTTTAATCCTGATTAAAATAGTTTTGGATTATCTGTATCGATTCTATGATTATTCACATTGGGGATAAAAAAACATTGATAAAGACAACAAATAAAAATGTCAGAAAAGCGAATCGAGAAGATCAGACAAGTTTAAAGATTAAATAAAGGAACTCTCCATCTTTAAATAAGACACTTGTATTTAAAAATGCTTATCTGTCTGGACTTTAATCAATATTTAGGGAGATTGTCTAGGGGTGCTTTTGTGTGAATTGTACACGAATGTTAGGGGCTAATCATTGGATAAATCATGTCATTAAATCCAATTTAATTTTATTATTTTTAATGAAAGGAAAAGAGTGAACGAATTAATGACTAACCCGTTCACCTCAAAAATACTCAGAACTAAAGAAAATCTTTCAGCTCAGGTTTTACCCCGTTCCAGATATAAAAAGATTCAATAGCCTGACCGACCAGCATGCCGAAACCCTCAGAAGTAGGGACGCCACGGGCTTGAGCTTGATCCAGAAAAGTGGACGGTTTGCCATAGGCCATTTCATAGGCATGTTTAAACTGTAGAGCTTCAGGTAGTACCAGCGCATCACCATTAAGACTGGCAGAAGTCGCATTAATTACAATATCAAACTCACCGGCTAAATCAGTTAAGGCAATGGCTTGCAGTTCTGCTTGTGGAACAGCGTCTTTTAGATCGGCAACCAGTTGTTCTGCACGTGACAAAGTACGGTTAGCAATAACAATCTTCTTCACACCGGCCTGTACCAATGGATAGATAACACCGCGGGTCGCGCCACCAGCACCAATAATCAGGATATCGGTATTTTCCAGAGTCCAGTCAAGAGCACGAATAGCCTCCACTAAGCCTTGTCCGTCAGTATTGTCACCATGCAGAATGCCATCTTTCATCCATAGGGTATTCACGGCTTTGGCGATTTTGGCACGTTCGGTAAGGACCTGGCATTGGGCAAAGGCCTGTTCTTTGAAGGGCACAGTCACATTCATGCCAATACCGCCCTGAGCAAAAAATTCCTGGATATTGGCTGTGAAACCATCCAGTGGGGCAAGGCGTTTGGTATAGGTCAGATCGACCCCGGTTTTAGCAGCGAAAGCCTGATGTAGTTCAGGAGAGCGTGATTGTTCGATGGGGTTGCCAATAACGGCAAATTGCTTGCTCATTTCACCATGTCCATGTGCGGAAATGGCCATTAATATACGTGAAAATGCAGGAGGGCTAAAGCCTGTCAGCAGTGAAAAGCAGGCTGGAGTTTAAAGGTTTAGGAACTACAGATTTCAATAATATGTTCGACAAAAAGCAAGGCCATACTAAAGAGGGTTCCGGCAATCGTGAGGACACTCACAAAAATGGCAACTACATCTAGAATCAGGTTATGACTGATGACAGCGGTACTAATCGCACTAATACCAAGCGCCAGAAATAGCCAAAAGGCCAATGTAGCAGGATTAAGGTGAAGCTTAAACATTGTTATTTTTACCTAACAGAATTTATCTTTATCAGAGTCGAGATCTAGGAGTAGATCCTGAAATATCTTTCTGAGTTGCAGTATAGAGGATTTATCCATTAAAAAAGCCCTCGATCTGAGGGCAATTTGTATTTAAATATTTTGATTGCTTTATTTAGTTTTTAATTCTGTTAACCAGTCATGCGGTTTAAGGTAGTAATCGGTCAAGCGTTTTTCTGGTGATCCTTCAGCCCATTCCGGGCGGTATAACCAGCCGGTAAGAGGCGGCAGGCTCACTAGAATCGATTCAATCCGGCCACCCGTCTGCAGGCCAAACAGTGTGCCACGGTCATATACCAGATTGTATTCCACATAACGGCCACGACGGTACAGCTGGAAATCACGTTGTGCTTCAGTATAAGACTTGTCTTGGTTACGCTGGAAAATTGGCAGAATTGCTTCGAGATAACCATTGCCTACAGCCTGTATATACTGAAAACAGGTTTCAAAATCCCATTGATTCAGGTCATCAAAGAATAGGCCACCGACACCGCGCTGCTCATCACGGTGTTTTAGATAGAAATAATCATCACACCATTTTTTATGTTCTGGATAAACCTCTTCGCCAAAAGGCGCACAGAGATCATGCGCGGTCTGGTGCCATGACAGCACATCTTCATCATTTGGATAGAAAGGGGTGAGGTCAAAACCGCCACCAAACCACCAGATCGGATCCTGACCTTCTTTTTCCGCTACAAATAAACGTACATTGGCATGTGAGGTCGGGACATTCGGATTTTTAGGATGGATGACTAACGATACACCCATGGCTTGGGCTTTAGCTCCGGCTATATTTGGATGACGTTCAGTGGCAGAAGCGGGCAGTTTGGAAATATTGATGTGAGAGAACATCACACCGCCTTTTTCAATCACCGTACCATTTTGCAGCACGCGTGAACGGCCGCCGCCACCTTCAGGACGTTCCCAGTCATCAATTACAAATTCAGCTGTACCGCCACCGGCACGTTCCTGCTGTTCCAGCGCGGCACAAATCCGGGCTTGCAGGTCGAGGAGAAAATCGCGAACGCGTTGAATATCTGCAGAGGTGGGATGCTGCATCAGAACCCTCATAGGGAAATAAAAAGACTGATAACATCAAAGCATAAAATGGCCTAAAAATTAAGGTGTTTTTCTGGATGCTCACCATCTGTAACAACATTCAACCTAATGTTTTAGAGCAATTTGCTTCAGCTCAAATCCGACCAGACTACTAGGTTGAATTCTTTTTTTGAGCTCCGCACAATAACCCTAACAGCGCTCTATGCAGCGCATTAACCTGGCTGATAAGGTGGTAGGCATTCATGACTGTGCAGGCAAATTCTCTCATTCAAAAATATAATGTCCCCGGTCCCCGCTACACCAGTTATCCAACCGTCCCTTATTGGGAAGAGTCAGGATTTTCACTAGAGCTCTGGAAGCAGACACTAAAACGTTCTTTTCAGGAGTCGAATGCGACTGAAGGCATTAGCCTGTATATCCATCTGCCATTTTGTGAAAGTTTATGCACCTTTTGTGGCTGTCATAAACGGGTGACCAAACGTCATGAAGTCGAGCAGCCTTATATACAAGCTGTGCTGAAAGAATGGGAGCTGTATTATGAGTTATTAGAAGAAAAACCCATCATCAAAGAAATTCATCTCGGCGGTGGGACACCAACGTTCTTTTCAATTGAACATTTAACCCAGCTCATTCAAGGTATTTTGTCCAAAGCCGAGATTGCAGCAGAACATGAATTCAGCTTCGAAGGTCACCCAAACAATACCACGCGTGAGCATTTGCAAGGCTTGTATGACCTGGGCTTTCGTCGGGTCAGTTATGGCGTGCAGGATTATAATGAAACTGTACAAAAAGCCATTCACCGGATTCAACCTTATGAAAATGTTAAACAGGTGACTGAATGGGCAAGAGAAATTGGTTATGAATCGATTTCACATGATCTGGTTTTTGGTCTGCCATTTCAAAGCCTGGAGGATGTCTTAAATACCATTGATCAGACCAATTCCCTATTACCAGACCGTCTGGCTCTATATAGCTATGCGCATGTGCCTTGGATTAAAGGCAATGGCCAGCGCGGTTTTAAAGATGCTGATGTGCCAAAAGATGAGATCAAGCGTCAGTGCTATGAAGAGGGTAAGAAAAAGCTCTTGGCGCATGGTTATCATGAAATTGGTATGGATCATTTTGCGCTAGAGAAAGACAGTATGTATCAGTCTTTTCAGTCTGGAACTTTGCACCGCAATTTTATGGGTTATACCGCGTCTAAAACTCAGGTGATGATCGGACTCGGAATTTCTTCGATTAGTGATAGCTGGTATAGCTTTGCGCAGAATGTGAAAACCATTGAAGAATATTATGAACTGCTAGAGCAGAATCAGATTCCAGTGGTGAAAGGGCATATTCTGAATCAGGAAGATCTGATCATTCGTAAACATATCCTGAACCTGATGTGTAGCTTTACCACCTCTTGGGCAAAACCTGACATGCAGTTTGCTGAAATTAATGAAGTGCTAAAGCAGCTTGAGGAAATGCAGCAGGATCAGCTGATCAAAATTGAAGACTCTTCAGTCACGATTTTGGAGAAAGGGAAACCTTTTGTACGCAATATTTGCATGGCTTTTGATTTACGTTTAAAGCGTCGCATGCCAGAGAACCGGATTTTTTCGATGACGATTTAAGAATCCCTCTTAGGATCTTATAAATCCCTCCAAACCTCCCTTTAAAAAAGGGAGGCTTCCCTATACTTATATAAAAGGAAATTTCCCCTCTTTGAAAAAGAGGGGGCAGGAGGAGATTCTTTTAAAAATCTTCCTTCTGATACATATGCGCCATGCGTTCATGCTTGGTTTTGAGGTATTGCTCATTGAAGGGATTTAAGCCCACAGTGAGTGGTACACGGTCCACTACATTAACACCTTGCTCTTTCAGTGCATCAATTTTTAAAGGGTTATTGGTGATCAGGCGGACGGCTTTTGCACCTAGGTGATCCAGCATGATGCTGCACATATCATATTGACGTGCATCTGCAGGTAAATTCAGCATCAGATTGGCATCGACCGTATCATGTCCCTGGTCTTGCAAGGCATATGCACGGATTTTATTGGTTAGACCAATTCCGCGTCCTTCCTGACGTAAATAAAGAATGACACCGCGACCCACTTCATTAATCAGTTTTTGTGTTGCCTGGAGTTGAGGGCCACAGTCGCATTTTAATGAAGCAAAGGCATCACCGGTTAAACATTCAGAATGTACACGCACCAGCACAGGTTCATCACTTGGTTCTTCGAGGCCTTTGGAGAGCGCGACATGTTCTTCGCCAGTCTTAGGGTCTTGAAAAACAGTAATTTTAAATTCACCATGAGCGGTCGGTAATCTTGAAGTTGCGACAAATTCGATAGGCACAGCTGAACCCGTAAAATCCTAATAAAGTAGCTAAAGTATAGCGTAATGCTTAAACATTAGTAGAATTGCTCAGCTGAATTTATGAAGAACATTTTCTTTTTTGTAGAAAGCGAACGATAATAGTTGATAAATAGTAAGATTATTCAGGATAATCGTAGCCTGCAAATTTTTCACCCCGACGAGATCGCTGTTTAATATTGCATCGCTAGAAGCGTAGTTGAATTGAAGCTGCTACAATTCAACTATATGATCGGTTATTCCCCATTGACCTAGCTTAAGATTTTGCCAGGCTTTAGAAGGCTTTGCCATATATGCTGTATACAGAAATACCAACTCAACGCCCTGTAACACCGTTGCTTGATGCGATCGATCATCCTGAGCAACTGCGTGCACTCGAGCAAAGCCAGCTCACACAAGTGGCGGATGAGTTACGTCAATTCATTTTGTATGCTGCGGGTCAGAGTGGTGGACACTTTGGAGCCAATCTGGGTGTGATTGAGCTTACTGTCGCTTTACATTACTGCTTTAATACGCCACATGATCGCCTGATCTGGGATGTGGGTCATCAGGCTTATCCGCATAAGGCGTTAACCGGACGTCGTGAACAGCTCACTACAATCCGTGCAAAAGATGGTCTGGCTGCATTTCCGGCACGTGAAGAATCCGAATTTGATACTTTTGGGGTAGGGCATTCATCTACCGCCATTTCTGCTGGCCTTGGCATGGCTCTGGCGCGTCGTTATCAGAACAATCCGTGTGAAGTCGTATCAATTATTGGTGATGGGGCCATGACCGCAGGTATGGCTTTTGAAGCTATGAATGATGCTGTGGCACATCAGGCTGACCTGATGGTGGTTCTGAACGACAATGATATGTCGATTTCATGTAGTACTGGTGGTTTTGCCAAGCATCTCGCTGCAATCTGGGAACGTGGTGAATTCGTCAACGTAACTGAAGATGGTGAGGCTTATGTACAGCCGCACCCGGAATGGCTGTATAACTCGCGTTTACATCAAGCTGCAACTGATGCCGCAGATAACCTGTTTAAAGCCATTGGTTTTGATTATTTTGGTCCTTATGATGGCCATGATGTTAAACAGCTGGTACACGTTTTTAAAGCCTTGAAAAAACGTAAAGGTCCACGTCTGATCCACATCTATACCAAAAAAGGTAAGGGCTTTGCGCCAGCAGAATGTGATCAGATTAAATACCACGCCATTAGCAAACTCAATGCAGTTGCAGCTCCTAATCCAGCACCCAAATATTCAGATGTATTTGGACAATGGTTATGTGATGAAGCAGCACAGGATAAACGTCTATTGGCGATTACTCCGGCAATGTGTGAAGGCTCGGGCATGGTGCAGTTTGCCAAAGAATATCCAGAGCGTTTCTTTGATGTGGCCATTGCTGAACAGCATGCAGTGACGCTGGCAGCAGGTATGGCTTGTGAAGGTCTAAAACCGGTCGTCGCAATCTATTCAACTTTCCTGCAACGTGGATATGATCAGTTGGTCCATGACGTGGCACTGCAAAATCTGGATGTGACGTTTGGGATCGACCGTGCTGGTCTGGTTGGTGAAGATGGTCCAACGCATGCCGGTGCCTATGATTATGCCTATATGCGTACCATTCCGAATCTGGTGATCATGGCACCAAAAGATGAGAATGAATGCCGTCAGATGTTGCATACGGCTTATCTGTATCATGGTCCGGCAGCAGTGCGTTATCCGCGCGGGAATGGACTGGGTGTGGAAATCCAGAAAACCATGACCGAGATGCAGATCGGTCAGGCAGAATTATTGCTCAGTCTGAACGAACAATATGATGAATATGTTTCGATTCTAGCATTCGGTAGTCGAGTTCAAGCTGCAGTTGAAGCTGCTCAAGTATTTGCCAGCAAGCATGATGTGGGTGTACGCGTGGTAAATATGCGTTTCATCAAACCACTGGATACCAAAATGTTAAACCAGCTGGCCCATTCAACCAGTCTGTTTGTCACTGTTGAAGAACATGCAGTCATGGGCGGTGCAGGAAGTGCAGTGAATGAGTATCTGGCTGAAGCTCAAATTGTTAAACCCATCCTGAATCTAGGTTTAGCGGATAGCTTTATGGCACAAGCAACACATAGTCAAATGTTGCAACAGGCAGGACTTGATAGCCAAGGCATTGAAAAATCAATCAATGAAGCCTGGTCAAGGCTAGGTCAAAGCGTCCTGTTATAAACTCTTAAAAAGTTTCGACACATTTTTTCCAAAAAAGCCCGGATATTTGCTAAAATATGCGGGCTTTTATGCATTATTCTTTATCAGTATCTTCAAATTTGTAGTGGGTGTTCAATGGAACCTATGGTGGTGATGGCTGCGCGTGCGGCTCAATTAGTTGGTCAAGAGCTTTTAAAAGCGCATCAAAATCGTCATAAACTCGATCTGCAAGTCGAAGAAAAAGGCATTGATGGTCCGGTAACGCGTGTAGATCGTTATCTGGAACAGTTGACCATCGATACTCTACGTAAAAGCTATAAAAATCACAGTTTCCTTGGTGAAGAATTTGGTCTGCAAGAAGGTAAAGGTCACGACGCTGATTGGTGTTGGGTGATCGATCCACTTGATGGCACACTAAACTTTATCAACGGTTTTCCGCATTTCTGTATCTCTATCGCAGTTCAGCACAAAGGTGTAACTCAGCACGGTGTTATTTATGACCCTGTGAAAGATGAGCTATTCTCTGCGAGCCGTGGTCGTGGTGCGATGCTGAACCAGCGCCGTATCCGTGTAAATGTTAAAGACAGTCTGAACAATACTTTCCTGGCAGTAGGTCATGCTTACCGTACTAAACGTAATGGTGAAGTAGTCTCTTATGCCAAGAATCATTTTGATGCATTGCTCAATGTGACTGAAGCAGGTGCACAATTCCGTCGTGGGGGTTCAGCTGCCTTGGATCTGGCTTATGTCGCTGCTGGTCGTCTTGATGGTTACTTCGAGCTTGGCTTGAAACCTTGGGATATTGCAGCAGGCGAGTTAATCGTGAAAGAAGCGGGCGGTACTGTGGTTGATGCGCGTGGTGGTAGCGATTCTATGGAAAATGGTCAAGTTTTGGCTTGTTCAATGAAAATGCTGAAACCTCTTATGCAAGCAGTTGTTCCTGCTTGGGGTGACGCAGCGAAATAATCGGGTTTAACGCCGTAAATCAAATATTAAAAAGGTATCTCTCGGGATGCCTTTTTTATTTTTTGAAAATAATTACCTGATAAATATCTTCATATTTAGATGATTCACAGCCTTGATAAAAAGAAAATTGACCAGCCGGAGAATTAATTACATTTCTTTTCTTGTTTAAGTCTTAGAAATTGATCGAGAAATTAGCAGTTAAACAAAATAATCTGAAAAGCGGATGACTTTATGAATAATCCTGCTATAATCTGCGCACGCACTTAATTTCTGTTCGTTACCTGAACATTTCTCTTCTTATCATTGTGTATGCGCGTGCGGTCCAAAGAGAGGACGATATCTCGCGCCCCAATCGCTAAAGCGATTCCTTCAGGTTATGCCGTAATCATGCGTGCGTTATATCACATCGTCGTTACTCGGATCGCCGCTGAATCATCTCTTTTCAGCGTTTAATTGCTGTACCGCTTTTTGTCGATGTCCATTTGACTTTATTTTTAATGGAGCACCCAATTTCCGGGTGGAATACTCTATGAGCAAAACTTTTGCTGAATTTTCTTTGCATGAATCGTTACAACAAGCCCTTCAAGGCTTAGGTTTTACTACTCCGACTCCTGTACAAGAACAATCTATCCCTGCTGCACTAGAAGGTAAAGACCTTTTAGTATCTAGCCAGACAGGTTCGGGTAAAACCGCTGCGTTCCTTCTCCCAACTTTGAACGCACTTGCTAACCAAGATACTTTCGTACCATTTAAAGAACGTATGAAAGCGGTGACTCAACCAACTATTCTGGTAATTTCACCAACTCGTGAATTGGCACAACAAGTATGCCAAGACGCGATCGCATTTGTACGTCACATGAAAGGTGTGCGTATTGCTGCAATTATGGGTGGTATGCCATTTGGTAAACAAATCCAGCAGTTAAAAGGTGCACAGGTTGTGGTAGCAACTCCAGGCCGTTTACTTGATCTTGTTAACCGTCGTCAAATCAAACTTGACAAAGTTGACTCGCTGATCGTCGACGAAGCTGACCGCATGCTAGACCTTGGCTTCTCTGAAGACCTAGAAGCAATCGGTGACTTGGCTGCAAACCGTAAACAAACACTGATGTTCTCTGCAACTTTCGCTCCACGTATCATTACCCTTGCTGAACGCATGATGAATGAGCCAGAGCGTATTGCAATTGAAACTGGTCACTCTACCAACACGGACATTACCCAGACTTTACACTGGACTGATGGCTTTGAGCACAAGAAAAAACTTCTTACTCACTGGTTGAACGAAGAAGATGTTGATCAGGCAGTGGTCTTTGCTTCTACTCAAGAAGATACAGATATGCTGGCTGAAGAACTTGCTGAAGCAGGTTTGTCCGTTGTTGCTCTACATGGTGCGATGCCACAAACCGTTCGTAACCGTCGTCTGCGCAGCATCCGTGAAGGTCGTGCAAAAATCCTGGTTGCAACTGATGTTGCAGCACGTGGTCTAGACGTACCGACAATCTCTCACGTGATTAACTTTGGTCTTCCTATGAAGAACGAAGACTATGTACACCGTATCGGTCGTACAGGTCGTGCGGGCCGTACTGGTAAAGCAATTACTTTAGCGACTTATCGTGAACGCGGTAAAATCCGTGCACTAGAAGACTTCCTTGAAGCTCGTCTAAATGTATCTGAAATTGAAGGTCTTGAGCCATCTCCACCTCCTGCACGCGGTAGCCGTGATGGCGCTGGTCGTGGTCGTGGCGGTCGTCGTGATGGCGGTCGTGGCTTCGGTGGTGGTCGTCGTTTCGAAGGCGAGAGCAACTTCAAACGTCGTGAAGGTGGTGATGACCGTCCACGTCATAGCTTCGATGACAAACCTCGTGGCGAACGTCCTGCGTTCAGTGGTGAAGATCGTCCACGTCGTGATTTCAATAGCGATCGTCCTCGTCGTGAAGGCGGTTTCGGTGATCGTCCACGTCGTGACTTCAATGAAGACCGTCCACGTCGTGAGTTTAATAATGATCGTCCGCGTCGTGACTTCGGTGACCGTCCTCGTTTCGAAGGTAATGATGACAACCGCGGTAACCGTGTAGATTACAAACCACGTCGTGAAGGTTCATTTGGTGACCGTCCAAAACGTGATTTCGGTGATCGTCCAGCACGTCGCGAAGGCGGTTTCGGTGATCGTCCAGCACGTCGCGAAGGTGGTTTCGGTGATCGTCCAGCGCGTTCATTCGGTGATGACCGTCCAAAACGTGACTTCGGTGACCGTCCAGCGCGTCGCAACTTTGATGACAAGCCACGTGGCGAGCGTTCATTCGGTGAAGATCGTCCACGTCGTAAATTCAATGACTAATTGAATAATGTCTGAAAAAAAACCAGCCTGAGTGCTGGTTTTTTTATGCATTGATTTTTTGTTTTTTCAGCATAAAATGCCTACTTCATCAACTTTTTCTGGGTTTATGATGATCCGTAATCTGAAAGCGTCTTTTTATAGTCTTTCATATTATTGAGGGGTACATGTCCTACATTGCAGTAACTTTGCTTTTATGCAATCTGATTTATTATGTATATCATTTTTTAAATGGATCATAGTCTGTTAAAATCGCGTCGAAATAAAATTTTTGATTACTAGAAATATATGGCCAGGCATGGAGTATTATGTTTTCCATGAACTTGACCCTTCATTTTCAAATGCTAATATGTTGAACTTCGTTCTTTTGTCATATGCATGCTGAAAAAATGCAGGAATAAACTCAGCTATGAAAAATCAAACAGCGCAGGATCCTCAGTCTTTGATTGAAGTCAAGAATTTGAGTTTCAAGCGGGGTGAGCGTGTAATTTATGACGATGTCAGTTTAAACATTCGTCGTGGGCAGATTACCGCCATTATGGGACCTTCCGGAACTGGTAAAACCACTTTATTAAGATTGATAGGTGGGCAACTGATGCCTGAACAGGGTCAGGTTTTACTGGACGGTAAAGATATTGCCAAGATGTCCCGTGCTGAGCTTTTTTCTGCACGTGCACGTATGGGGATGCTGTTTCAAAGTGGCGCTCTGTTTACCGACATGAGCGTCTATGAAAATGTTGCCTTTCCGATTCGTGCGCATACCAAATTGCCTGAACATCTGATTGCTGAAATCGTGGCTTTGAAACTCGAATCAGTAGGACTGCGTGGGGCAGAGCAGATGATGCCTTCAGAGCTGTCTGGCGGGATGAATCGTCGTGTCGCATTGGCTCGTGCGATTGCACTGGACCCGGAGCTGATCATGTACGATGAGCCTTTTGCCGGGCAGGATCCGATTGTTATGGGAGTTTTGACTCGACTGATCCGCTCTCTACGTGAAGCATTGGATTTAACAACCATTATTGTTTCGCATGATGTAGCAGAGACTTTATCGATTGCTGATTACATCTATGTGGTCGCAGAAGGCAAAATCCAGGGTGAGGGCACAGCAGAGGAATTGAAAAATCATCCTTCAGCCTTTGTGCAACAGTTCCTAACCGGTTCGGTTGAAGGCCCCGTAGATTATCAGTTTAGTCATCAGGCTTATTTAAGTGATGAGGTACGTTCATGAATGCCATTGCTGCCTTAGGTAGACGCGTTATTGAACGTGTTCAGGGGATTGGTGTTGCAACACTGATGCTGTTGCAGATTCTCTTTTCCATGCCGACCTGGCTTGGAGTAAAGCTGTTTGTTTATCAGATGTATCGGGTTGGGGTGTTGTCACTCTTGATTATTGCGGTATCTGGCCTGTTTATTGGTTCGGTACTCGGTTTGCAGATGTATACCATCCTGTCGACATTTGGTAGTGAAGCGATGCTTGGTACTGCAGTGGCTTTAACCCTGTTACGTGAATTGGCACCTGTGGTTGCTGCCTTACTATTTGCGGGTCGTGCCGGTTCTGCCTTAACCGCCGAGATTGGTCTGATGAAAGCGACCGAGCAATTGTCCAGTATGGAAATGATCGGGGTTGATCCCTTAAAACGGGTGATTTCACCACGCCTTTGGGCCGGTATTTTTAGCTTGCCAATGCTCTCAGTGATCTTTGCTGCGGTCGGGATTATGGGCGGAAAAATGGTAGGCGTTGATTTTCTGGGTGCTGATGAAGGGGCATATTGGAGTGGCATGGAAAGTACCGTGCAATTCTATAAAGATGTCCTGAATGGCACCATTATCAAGAGTTTTGTTTTTGCATTAATTTGTACCTGGATTGCGGTTTATCAGGGTTATGCCTGTGAACCAACATCAGAAGGTATCGCAACTTCTACAACACGTACGGTCGTCTATTCTTCGCTGTGCGTATTAGGTTTTGATTTCGTGTTGACTGCGGTCATGTTCGGAGGTATTTAATGAAATCACGTACTAGTGAGCTGGCCGTTGGTGTTTTTGTCATTCTTTTCGGTATCGCCCTGTTCTTCTTGGCGATGCGTGTCAGCGGTCTGGTAGGCACCAATATTTCTGATAGCTATCAGATGACAGCGACTTTTGAAAATGTAAATGGCATCAAACCACGCGCTAAAGTTGCTTTAAGTGGGGTGAAAGTTGGTCAGGTCGATAACATTACACTTGATCCGGTGACCCGTTTAGCCACAGTCCATATGACACTGGATGGCTCTTTGACATCCTTTAATGCCGAGCAGCTCAAGCAGGTTCAGCAGGAAGCCCTCGAAGAGTTACGTTATAGTTCAGACTATACCGCAGCCGATCCTGCGCAACAAAAATCAATGGAAAAACAACTATTAGACAACATGAAATCCATCACCAATATTGATGAAGATGCTTACATTATGGTAGCAACAAATGGTTTATTGGGTGAAAAGTATCTGAAAATTATTCCAGGTGGCGGTCTGACTTACTTGAAACGTGGTGAGCAGATTGCGAACACTCAAGGGACCATGGAAATTGAAGATTTAGTGACGAAATTTATTACCGGCGGTGCCGGAAAATCGTCAGATAGTCAGGAAAGTGCCTCAGAAGAAGCTGCATTTTCAGAAACAACAGATGCAGAACCTGCATTTGTTGAATAACAGATTGAGGAGAATTGAGTGAAGACTTTAGTAAAACAAACGCTTGCCGCAAGCATTCTTTCAACAATGGTTGCTGGTACAGTGTTTGCTGCACCGTCTGAAGCCCCACCTGCTTTTATTAAAAGAGTTGCAGACAATTTGATTGATCGTCTTAAAACCGATCATGCCAAATTGCAGAATAATCCTGCGCTTGTGAAAACGATTGTCCGTCAGAACCTTGACCCGTATATCGATTCACAATCGTTTACCCGGATTGTGATGGGGACTTATGCGACCAATCAGTATAGTACTGCGGCGCAGCGTGCACAGTTTGAAAAAAACTTCCGTGAAACCCTGATTGAAAATTATGGTACGGCTTTCTCTAAGTTCAGTAACCAGACTTACAGCGTTCGTCCTTACAAGGCGACTAACAGCAAAAATCCTGTGGTGACCATCGACTTTAATAACAAAGGCGAGAAGATCCCGGTTGCTTTCCAGCTGGTTGATAAAGGTTCACAATGGAAAATCCGTAACATCAATGTTTCTGGTATTGACCTAGGTCTGCAGTTCCGTAACCAGTTTGCGGCTACAGTAAAACGTAATGGTGGTAACCTAGATAAAGCCATTGCTAACTTCAAGCCAGATGCTGAAGCGGCGATTGACAAGAAAAAATAAGATAGGTGAGCTGTGATTCAATTCAATAATCAGGAACTGCAGGTTTCAGGCAAGATTGACGCTGACAATGCGCAGAGCTATTACTTAGATGGTCTGCGCGTCATTCAGTCACAGGACAAGTTTCCTGTGGTAGTTAATCTGGCTGGACTTGAGCAGGGTAGTACTTTGGCTTTGGCAGTTCTGGTGCGCTGGTTGCGCCAAACTCCACAAGCACGAGGACTACAGTTTAAAGCGGTTCCTGAGAAAATGATGAAGATCATTCAGGCCTGTCATTTGCAGGATGATCTACAGATCATTCAGTAGACCTCTTGCGAAAGTATCGTTTTACCTAATTTTTGAATTGGCTAAAACCTTATAAATTGTAGCTTTAGGCTGTTTAAATTTTAACTAACGCAAGAAGTCTAGTAAATAAAAAAGCACCGAAAGGTGCTTTTTTATTGCCGGTATATTTTAAAAAAGTTCCTCCCTTTCTCAGAGGGAGCTTAGGAGGGATTAATTAATTAACCTCTCCCTAACCCTCTCCTGAAAGGAGAGGGGACTTGTATTTTAAAAAAGTGGAGAAATGGGCCTAGACTCGAACTTTAAGCAAATATTGGAAGTCTTTTCTTTCTGAGCGAGAGATTTAAAGCACTGCCTTAAATCTAAGCACAAGAGAGTTAGAGAGGGTTAATTCTGACCCCACCCTTGAGCAGCAGTGCTGCACATCACCTGAAAAGAGAGGGAAATTCCTCCCTTAAGAGAAATTAGGAGGGATTCTAAATCCACTTCTTCCATCTAAAGTAAATAAGAGGCCCAATCAAAAAGCCCATAATAATAATGCTCACCATCACAAAGCTCATCGAACCTTGAGCGAAGGGCAAGACATCAGTGTTCATCCCGTAAATACTGGCAATCAGCATGGGTGGCGCAAGCATACTCGGTAAAATCGAGAAGCGACGGATCGTATCATTCTGTTCAGTGTTAATGAATCCGGACGTGGTATCCAGCAAGAAGCGGACTTTCTGGAACAGGAAGGCATCATGCTCGACCAGTGAGCGGACGTCTTCACTGAGTTCCCGAATATCCGCATCATAAATATGACTGCCTAAGGCTCGTGGACGTGACAGGAAGGTAAGTACCCGTCGTAAATCGATCAGACACAGCTGAGCTTTTCCGAGCATATCTTCCAGTTGGGCCAGACGGGTAATCATGTCATCCAGATCGAGGATCTGTTCACGATGCCGGTTATTCAGAACTTCAGTTGAGTATTTTTCCAGATCCTTATGTACATCTTCCAGAATATCCGCTAGCTCATCCAGTTTGGCTTCGAGTAAACCGAGCAGAATCCAGGTCGGATCTTTATAGTCAATATCATAATCATTGCGACGTGCACGGGCACGAAAGGCCCGGAAAGCTACCAGCTTTTCACCACGCAGGGTAAAGAGCCGGTCTTTATGCAAAATGAAAGCGACTGTCTGAACCGTTGCAAGGATGCTGGCATCATCCTCATGTTCACTTTCGACCTGATAATTTTTATTTTTCGTTAAGAAATAGGTACTGATGTGCAAAATACCGTCATCATCACGGTAAAATCGGGCACTCGAAGAAATATCTTCCAGAGATTTTAAAGTGGGCAGGTTTTGCTCATAGGCATCCAGAATCCATTGCTGTTCTTCCTGTGAAGGCGCAATTAAATCTATCCAAACCAGTTCCGGATGCAGGTCGAAATCACCATTGATGGTGGCATCTTCTAGGCTACCGCGCTCTGTGGCGTAAAAGGCTTCAAGCATGCTGTCTTTTCTCCCTTGCGCAGTATGTTAATCTAAATGCGTGTATTTTAGACAAGGAATTGAATAAAAACACTGATTGTGCAGTTATTTTTGAAAAAAAACTCTCAGGTGCTGCTTGCGTACTATATACCGGCAATGCAATGGTGAAAATGATGAATTCTATCGCAATTTTCTGTGGCTCAGCGCTAGGTTCTGAACCTGGTTATAAACAAATTGCTGAAAAGGTAGGCCAAACCCTGGCAAAAAGACAGCAAACACTAATTTATGGTGGGGGGCGTTCCGGATTAATGGGCATTGTAGCAGATAGTGCCTTAGCTGCAGGGGGCGAGGTCATTGGTGTCATTCCAAGACCCTTAGTAAATCGCGAACTGGCACATCCGCATATTACCAAGTTGTATGTGGTCGATAATATGCATGAGCGTAAGACCAAAATGTCAGAACTCTCCGATGGTTTTATTGCCATTCCAGGTGGGGCTGGAACGCTCGAGGAAATTTTTGAGCAGTGGACTTGGGCTCAACTCGGGATTCATAAAAAACCTTGTGCTTTTCTTAATGTCGATGGCTTTTATGATGATCTGCTTAAATTCATTCAGATGACCACAGACAAAGGTTTTACCAAGCCACGTTTTACTGAAGCTTTGATTGTGAGTGATGACTTCGAAGAAATTTTGCAGAAATTTCAAGATTACCAGCCGCCTGAAGCAAAATGGGGTATGGTCGATCAGGAAGATCTCGTAAAATAGGGATTTCCTATTTGATCGTTCCGAATTCATGAAAACTATTACCGTTGCAGCTGCCATTATTTTGAATTCTGATCAGCAGCTGCTGGTGGTTCGTAAGAAAAATACTGACTGTTTCATGCAAGTCGGTGGCAAGTTGGAACCGGATGAAGCACCTGAACGCACCCTGCTACGTGAAATTCAGGAAGAAATTGGCTGTCAGACTGAGATTCAGCAATTTATCGGGCGTTTTGAAACTCAAACTGCCAACGAACCGGATCATCAACTGGTCAGTTATGTTTATCTGGTGCAATTAGATGGCGAGCCACATATTGAGGCTGAGATTGCCGAAATGAAATGGGTGGACCTGAATCAGAAAGATGTGAAACTTGCACCATTGACTACAGAAATTGTCATACCTTGGGTTAAAAAGAACTTGTTGGTACAAGCCTGATTTAAAGTTTGGCTCCTGCCAGACAAGCGGCGTAAATCTGCTGGCAGCCCAGTTTTTCCAGCTGTTGGCTTAAAGCTCGAATCGAGCTACCAGTCGTAACCACATCATCGATAATTAAAACCTTACGATAACGAACTTTTGAACAGGTAGTGACCCTAAATTGAGCTTCAATGTCTTCGATACGTTCCAGACGGCTTAAGCCTTTTTGTGAATGTTGCTTAAGTCGCTCAACTGGTTGCCAGACGGGAACTTGTAAATGTTTAGCTACATGCTTGGCCAGTAACAAGGATTGATTATAGCCACGTTCGACCAGCCGTTCGGTTGAAATCGGCATAGGAACCACTGCACTGACTTTAGGAAATTTTAAGGTCAGTAATGCACCTGCCAATAAAGGTTCCAGATGCAGCTTTTGTTCATATTTAAATAATTGAATCAGGCGATCCATTGGGTAGGCATAGTCACACGCCACCTGAAACTGCATTTCCTGACGCTGAATGGTCTGATGTGCCCAAGGTAACTGTTGCCAGCAATCCTGACAGACAGAATGCAGGTTTTGATAATCTGTCTGGCACAGCTGACAAGGCTGTAAACGATTCAGCCAGAGTTTACTCTGTTGTAACAGCTTAAACATAGGCATAGCGTGGAGCCTCAGGTAGCCAGCGTTTTAATAATGCATCCGCCTGTTTCGGATAATCTTTTAGCATCTGCTGGGCGACATAATGGGCCTGATTCAACAAGTGATCATCACGTTCCAGCTTGGCTACACGGAAACCCATATCACCGGTCTGTTTGGTACCCAGTAATTCACCTGGACCACGTAATTCCAGATCTTTCTCGGCAATGATAAATCCATCATTGGTTTCACGCATGATGCGCAGACGTTCCTGACCATTTTGGGACAATGGATTTTTATAGAGCAAGGCACAGAAACTGGCTTTGGCACCACGACCCACCCGGCCACGCAGCTGATGTAGTTGTGACAGGCCGAGACGCTCGGCATTTTCAATCACCATAATGGACGCATTCGGGACATCGACTCCGACTTCAATTACGGTTGTAGCAATGAGTAGCTGCAGTTTATTGTCTTTGAATTCCTGCATGACTGCCTGTTTTTCATCAGCTTTCATCTTGCCATGTACCAGACCGATATTCAGTTCAGGAAAGCGTTCCTTAATTTCGGCAAAGGTTGCTTCTGCAGCTTGGGCATCCAGTGTTTCAGATTGCTCTACCAAGGTACATACCCAATAAGCTTGCTTACCTTCAGCACAATTCGTGGCAATCCGTTGCAGAACCTCTTCTCGCCGATCTAACGGAATAGTCACAGTCTGGATCGGAGTACGGCCCGGTGGGAGTTCATCAATAATCGAAGTATCCAGATCCCCATAGGCTGACATGGCAAGCGTGCGTGGAATCGGGGTCGCGGTCATCACCAGTTGATGCGGCGACATGCCATCCAAGCCTTTATTTCTCAAGGCTAAGCGTTGATCGACCCCAAAACGATGCTGCTCATCAATAATCACTAAGCCCAGTTTGGCAAACTCGACATTTTCCTGAAACAGGGCATGTGTGCCCACCACCAGATCCGCGCTACCATCACGGATCACTTGCTCTGCTGCAGCACGCGCTTTACCTTTCTGTTTCCCGGAAAGCCAGGCGACATTTAAACCGAGTGGTTCGAACCAGCGCTTGAAGTTGAGGTAATGCTGTTCGGCCAGAATTTCAGTGGGTGCCATCAGCGCGACTTGCCAGCCTTCTTCTAGGGCATGACAGGCTGCTACGCCGGCAACCAAGGTTTTTCCTGCACCCACATCACCCTGCACCAGACGCAGCATCGGTTTATTCTGCTTCAGGTCTTTAGCAATTTCTTTGGATACACGTTTTTGCGCACCGGTCATTTCGAAAGGCAAACCAGCCAGAAGCTGTTTGGCATAGGTTTTACTCGGGGAAAATGAAGGAGCTTCAATCTGCTGAATAAAAGCACGCCGGGTCAGCAAACTGATTTGATGCGCCACCAGTTCCTCAAAAATCAGACGTTGCTGTGCCGGATGTGAGCCTTGAGTGAGCTGCAACATATTGGCGTTCAGCGGCGGATGATGAATATATTCCAATGCCTGCTTCAGGCCATAACCATTGCTAAATTTTTGTGGCAACAATTCAGGCAAATCATCACTATGCAGTTCTAGTGCCTGTTTAATATATTCCCGCAGCTTGGGCTGAGTCAGTCCTTCGGTTGCCGGATAGATCGAGGTGAGTTGGGTATGAGGCAGAGGTGTATGTTCAGTAATCACTTGCAGCTCTGGATGATACATTTCCAGGCCACGGGCACCGACTCGCACTTCACCAAAGACTCTTAAACGGTTACCGAGCTTGCAGCGATCGGTAATACCTTTATAGATATGATAAAAGCGCAAAGTGACTTTGCCAGAGTCATCATCCAGTAACACCGCCATGGACTTGCGTTTACCGGGAGGGAAATCAACCCCTTTCACGACACCTTCCAGCAAATAGCTGCGTCCCACTGTCAATTGATTCATGGGAATGATCGTGCTACGGTCTTCATAGTCACGTGGTAGATGAAAAAGCAAATCATCAGTATTAAAGATATTTAGTTTTTCGAGTAAAGCAGCGGCGGCATTGCCAACGCCTTGTAACTGATGGACTGCAGCCATGTCCCCTCAACTAGGTCTGTGATTCGGTGTCGAATGCATATTTTATTTATTGGTTATGGTAAAACATCCGAGCGGGTAGCTAAACAATTATTTGAGCAAGGTCATCAAATTAGCACAATTAGCCAAAGCCCCAAAACAGATTCATTCGCAACTCATCTGATTCAGGATGTGCACACTTTAGATTTAAGTGCAGTCGCTCCGATTGATTGGGTCTATGTGTTACTCAGTCCCAAACAGAGTGGTGTCGAAGCCTATCAGCATACTTATCTGGATTCGGTTCAGCCAATCGTCACTGCCTTGAAATTCCATCCGGTAAAAAGAATTGTGGTGGTTTCATCAACCCGGGTTTATGGACAGAATGCAGGTGAAAGCGTGGATGATGAAACTGAAATTTATCCGAATGATGTTCAAGGTGAAATTCTGCATCAGATGGAACAGGTATATCTCGCGGCTTATCCTGAACAATGCACCATTATCCGCCCTAGTGGGATTTATGGGGCTTCTGTGGCACGTATGCAGAAAATGGCAGCATCAATGACCAGCTATCCAAATCTGCATTGGTCGAATCGGATTCATATTGAAGACTTATCACGTTTTCTAGCTCAGATGATTCACGTGGAACATCCTGATTCTTCATATATTTTGACCAATAATGAGCCACAACTTTTGCATGAAGCCCTGCAATGGTTCCAGCAGCAGATGGGCGTACCTATATTGAAAGTGGAAAGTGACAGGGTGACGGGTAAAAAGCTGTATGCCACAAGAATGGAAAAGATAGGCTTTGAGTTAGAGCATCAGGATTGTTTTCAGGATTATTTAGAGTTGATAAATAAGACTGATTTATAAATTTGGAAGTTCCTCCTCCTTCTGGGAGGAGGCTAGGAGGAGGGTTTTTTAAATCACCTCTCTCTAACCATCTCCTAAAAGGAGAGGGAATATCTATTATTTTTATTAATTCCCAAGCAAAAAAAGAGAAGTCAAAACCTCTCTTTTCCTTTACTTAAGCTTTACTTTTTCTTGCGTTTCGCACGTTTCTTGGCTTGTTCAGCCGCAACTGCATCTAATGCTTCTTTCAGCTCTTCATCGGTAAAGGACGTGATGTGATGCAGCATTTGCAGCTTCACTTCATCCAGTACCAGATCTGCATACTGCGCAACATTGGTTAGCTGCTCATCATAGACAATGGCATTGTCTTCGTTGGTACAGATATAGCCTTTTTGCGTCAAAACTTTGATAAAGCTTTGGAATAAGGCTTTATCAAAGAATTCTGGTGAGTTGAATTCATATAGTACAGAAAGGCGTTGCCCTACCAGATGACTCAGTTCTTCCACCTGACGGGTCGAAATGTTGCCTGGTCCACGCTGAGTGATTAAAGCCAGTGTCATATAGTAACGTTCCAGACTTTGGGTCACTGGAGCAGCCAGAACTTCAAGCTGGTGATGCGCTTCAGTATTTGGTGCTGGTGCTACCAGATTTTCACCATCTTCACTGATCAGGTTAGTTGCAAGTAAAGCATCGATATATGCGTCAACGTGTTGCTGAATTTCGTCTTCTTTCCATTTCAGGAACAGCTCGGCTTTCAGGAACGGATAGAGCGTACTGCTGGCATTAATCGCATCTTCACGGCGAATCATGCCGTTGTGTTCTACCAGTGCTGCAATCAGGGAAGGCAGTACAAAACTATGCACGATGTTATTACGGAAATAGGTCAGCAATACAGCCTGATTATCTTCAATCGCAATAATATCGCCCAGAACATGTTTCACCCGTTTGATCAGCTTGAGCTTCATTGCATAGGCAATAATCTCTTTACCTGAAAGTGAGGTAATTTGCATACGCTCATCATAAGGTAAAGCCACCAGCAGATTACGGTAGGTATCCAGCTGCTTGATACAGATTTCTTCGTCCAAGGTATGTTTCGGTGTTGCCAATAAAATAAGTGACAGCAGAGAAACTGGATTCACCACGACTGCACGGTTGATATTTTCCAGAATGGCTTGAGCGGAACTGTTGACTGCGTCGGATACCGGCTGCGGAATCGGATCATCATTCTTTTCAATTTTGATATGTTCTGCACCATTCTGTTTCAGGATGTCATCCAGAAATACTGGTTCACCGAAGTTCAGATGAACCTTGCCAAAAATACGTTCAATTTTGCGCAAGGTTTTCAGGATGCCAAAAATAGATTCTGCTTCTTTTGGCTTGCCATTCATTTCACCGACATAAGTACCGCCTTCCATCAGGCGTTCATAGCCGATATAAGTCGGAACAAAGACAATCGGTTTAGCCTTGCCACGTAAATGACCATGTACGGTCATCGCCAGCATGCCGGTTTTTGGTGGCAGGAGACGACCAGTACGTGAACGGCCACCTTCGATAAAGTATTCCAGTGGGGTATTACGCGACAGCACGCTATACAGATACTCTTTAAATACGGTGGTATAAAGTGCATTACCGCGGAAGGTACGACGGATAAAGAAAGCACCACCACCCCGTAAGATCTGGCCCACAAATGGCATGTTCAGGTTATCGCCTGCCGCAATATATGGCACCATCAAACCACGGCGATAGATTACGTAAGACAATAATAAATAGTCGATATGACTGCGGTGACATGGCGTATAGACAATTTCATAATCTTTGGCCAGTTCACGCACGGTACTGAAATTATGCACTTCAACACCGTCATAGAGCTGGGTCCATAAACGGGTTAGGGCTTTATCGGCGAAACGTACGGTAGAATGAGAATAGTCCGATACAATTTCATTCAGATAGCCAATCGCACGACGTTCTGCTTCCAGCATACTGATTTTGCTACGGATACTTTCGTTACGAATAGCCGCCTGTACATCCGGAGATTTAATCAGGCCATGCATCACATTACGGCGATCTGACAGGTCAGGGCCGAGAATCACTTCACGCTGTGCATCTAGATAATCATTTAGTCGGCTAACAATATAGGTCGCTGGCGCTGAATTTGGATAGGTTTCTTTGGCAAAGTCCATGAGGGCGCGTAAAGATTGCGGCTCATGAAACTCCAGATAAGACTGGCGGCCATGCAGACCGATATTCACCAGCTGTTTGACTCGGCTTGGTGTTGACCAGGTATCGGTAAATAAAAGCTTGAACCAGGAATCTTCTTTTTCAGGATCACGACCCCAGAGCACAGTGACCGGTACTAGTTCCACGTCTAGTTCAGGATTTTTTTCGAGTACTTCAATCAGACGTAACAGACGTGGTGGAAAGGCATGTGGTGGTGAGCTAAGCAGATTATTCTCATCATGGTACTGCAGGAACAGCACTGAAGCCTTTTCCTTGCTGTCACCAATCTGTAGAGGATCGAGCGCAGGTGGCATATTTAAACGGCGAGTTTCTGCATCAACTACCAGCGCATTACTGCGTGAATGATTCTGCAAGATATAGCAGACAATTTTCTGCTGCGCTGCCGGAATCTGGTCAGTAGTAGGAGTTGTCACTTCACTTGGTACTTTCCCAAGAACATGCGGGGTGACCACAAGATCAAGTAGCTTACTTGAAAGCTTGCGATACATTTGACCAAAGCCACTCTTGGACATAGTTACTCCTAATTTTACTGACCAAAACTACAGAATTTCTGAGGGAATTTATTTTGATTGATTATAAAAACAAACAATATGTCATTTTCTGACAAATTCAATCGAAGTGGTTCAATTTTAGCGCGAAAGCAGATGTTTTTCCTAGTAAGTTGCAAGAGCAGTTGACAGAACAGTCAATCAATCTTTAGAAGATTGCTTGGATTTTATGGCAGAATATTCAGAATAAATTGTATAGATTTATTTCTACACTTCTGGATCTTGCCAATATCACACAGGTTGCTTATGAATGCCTTAACACAGGAACTGGTCGAGCTGCTCAGTTTAGAAAAGTTAGAAGAAAATATTTTCCGGGGAATTAGCCGTAATCTGGTAGGCAAGCGCGTATTTGGTGGGCAGGTTCTGGGACAGGCTCTACGTGCTGCGTCTTATACCACAGATCGTCCTGCACATTCATTGCATGCCTATTTCCTGTTTGGTGGCGATGTCAATGCACCGATCATTTATGAAGTGGACCGTATCCGTGATGGCAAAAGTTTCGTCAGCCGTCAGGTTCGCGCCATTCAGCATGGCCGTACCATTTTCATGTGTATGGTTTCTTTTGCGCATCAGGAAGAAGGTCTGAACTATCAGATTTCAGAACCTGAATATCCACCGGCAGAAAGTCTAAAAAATGAAGCAGAGTTAACCCGGCAGATTATCGAATTTATTCCGGAAAATGTGCGTGCGTCTTTCATGCGTGACCGTCATGTCGAGATTCGTCCTGTGATGCCGGTGAACCCATTCCAGCCGCAACCGGAAGCGCCGAATTATGCGCACTATATCCGTACTCATGGAAAGATTGCTGCAGAAGTGGATGAAATTTCCCTACATCAAGCGATTGCTGCTTTCTATTCAGACTTTACCTTAATGACCACGGTGCTACGTCCGCATGGTTTGAGTTATCTTTCACCAAGCTTGCAATGTGCCAGTATTGATCACGCCATGTATTTCCATAAACCGTTCCGGGTAGATGAATGGATGTTATACGACATGGATGCTACTCAAAGTGCCAGTTCGCGTGGTCTGAACTTTGGCCGCATGTGGCAAAATGGTGAGCTGGTCTGCAGTACCACACAAGAAGGCCTGATCCGTTTACGTGAAATTGAAACCCAATAAAGTATACTTTTAATTTAAATAAAGCCGGATCCCAGATCCGGCTTTATACCTTTTTAAGCACGGCTCTTTATAAAAAATTACTCGATTCTCTAGCACTTGCATGGCATAGTGCCCTTAACATCAATATTAAAAATGCATGTGAAATGAGCTTAAATACGCAGATTTTAATTGCCGCCGTAGTGGGGGTACTGTTTGGATTTTTACTGACTTTATTTCCGCAAAGCACATTTTTTGATGTCGGCCTGTATGGGATTGGAATTGCCAGCAGCCTTTTTATTGGTCTCCTGAAAATGATTTTGATTCCCCTGATCTTTACCTCAATTGTGGTTGGGGTGTCTAATCTGCAGGCGGGGGGACGGCTGAGTCGAACCTGGAAAATCACACTATTATGCTGCGTGACCACCACTTCATTGGCATTGATTCTAGGACTGACCTGTGCACATCTGTTTAATGTGGGGAGAGGCGTAGATGTAGTGATGTTTCAGGATGCGATGGCTCAGCATCAGACTCCTGATACTTTAACGCCGTCGTCTTTCTTTACTAATTTTATTCAGAATACCCTAATCAATCCCTTTAAGGCCTTTGCTGATGGCAATGTCCTAGCCGTTGTAATTTTTGCCCTATTTATCGGTGTGGCTCTGGTCGCAGGTGGAGACAGCTTCCGTACTGTGCGTAAGCTCAGTCACCAGTTTTTTGACATCATGATGTTGATGATTGGGTGGATCATGAAACTGGCACCGATTGGGATTTTTGCATTACTCGCCAAGTTAATTGCCACTGAAGATATTTCAGTACTGAGCCGTCTGGCCGAGTTTGCGGCAGTCGTGACAGGTACCACAATTTTTCATGGGATAGTGGTGTTGCCGTTATTGCTATGGATCTTCGGAAAAATGAATCCACTGATCTTTTTTAAAGGCACCCGTAGTGCATTAATTACCGCCTTTGCCACCAGTTCCAGTTCGGCAACCATGCCGATTTCTTTAAAGTGCGCGCAGGAAAATCTAGGGGTACGTCCGCAAACAGCCGGTTTTGTGATTCCACTTGGCACGCAGCTGAATATGGATGGAACAGCACTTTATGAAGCAGCCGCAGCTTTGTTTATTGCCAATCTGATGGGGCTGGATCTAACTTTAGGTCAGCAGCTGGTGGTTTGTGCCACGGCAATGATTGCATCTCTAGGTGCACCGGGCATTCCAAGCGCCGGCATGGTCACCATGATCATGGTGCTGCAATCGGTGGGGCTGCCTGCTGAAGCGATTGCGATTTTACTTCCGATTGACCGTCTGCTGGATACCGTACGTACTGTGGTCAATGTACAGGGCGATATGATGATTAGTGTGGTGGTAGATCGACATACCCGCGAGCCTGAAGTGCCAGTTTAATCTTTGTCTAATTCAGCTTTATCTAAGTCTGGATTCCAGACAATTTCCCAGAGATGACCATTGGGATCCTGAAAATAACCTGCATATCCGCCATAAAAAGTCGTGTGTGCAGGTTTAATAATTTTAGCACCGGCACGTTCTGCCTGTGCCATTGCTTGATCGACTTCTAAGGGACTATAAACATTATGTCCCAGAGTCATTTGAGTCGGACAGATTGGACTCGGCTCCAGACCGGTATCTTGCTGGATACTACGCTGTGGCCATAAGGCAAGCTTAAGACCAGGTTGTAATTGAATAAAAGCCACCGCGCCATATTCAAACTCTTCACCCATAATTCCTTCACTGGGAAAACCCAGTCCGTCACGGTAAAAGTGTAATGAAGCTTCCAGATCGAGCACACCGAGGGTAATCACAGAAATCCGTGCTTGCATAACTCCCTCCTGATTATGATTGTTATATTTCTATCTCAGGACAAATAAAAAGCAGGGAAGCGATCTCTGCTGTTAGAAATTGTAATAACAGGCAAGCTTAAGCGACTTTGAGAGTAGCACGTTTGGCTGCCTGTGAATGGTTGAGATAATGCAGCGCATCATCGGTACTGCCTTCATGCACCGGATCATACCAGGGCATTAAGTAGCCGAGCTGTTGGGATACTAACCACAGTGGATTTGGCAACAGGCGGTTATCTAACTGGGAAATACGTAACCATTCTTTCCAAATCCAGGGTTTATATATGGCAGGTTTAAGTGGTTTAAAGCGTGGATCCTGTGCCATTAAATGTGCAGCACCATCCACCCAAAGGCCAATTACACCAATAATGACCACCACACTTAGATAATAACGGGCAATATAGCCGCCTAGGTGACGGTATAAATCAAAAGCCACACTACGATGCTCAATTTCTTCAGCACCATGCCATTTCACCAGATCCAGCATATTCGGATCAGTACCCAGACGTTCCCATTCAGTATTGTAGAGTGCATATTTACCCAAGACACAGATCATATGTTCTATCGTCGCAATGATACCGAGACGAAACAGATCCCATTGGTGTTCTAAGATTTTAGGAATTTTGAGACCGAATAGCTGATCGGCGAGCAGCTTGTTAAATAGGAAATGCATGATGTCCAAATTGCGCTGGCTATCAATCTGACGTTCAGATCAATATTCTTTATTGGACGAATTATGTGCCTGGGCATGCATGGCTTCCTGACGGATAAACGCCTGTACATCATGCTTTAATTTTTCGTCAGTGATCTGGGGGAGAACTTTATTATATAAGCGGCAGAACCAGAGTTCACTCGCGGGCAGAATATTGTTAATTTCATTGACGAAGTAACTGGCAAAGGGCTGATCAGGAATCCAGTCGACTGGAGTGTCTTGCCATTCAAAGCTGACTTTGCGAGGCTGGATAAAATAGGAAATGGAAGAGCCAATTATTGTTGTTTTGAAGCGCGAAAGTAAAGACATGGTGTGAATCCATCACTGCTTGATCAAGACAGTATGAAAAAAATATCCCGAATTGCAGCAGGCAATACGGGACATCCTTTTATCCGATCAAACACATTCGGCTTATTTGTGTGGATCCTGTTCGACAATCTCAGTTGGATCGACTTCCACAGGTGCGTCCAGATCATTCAGTTCACTGGCACTGACTTCATGAGCGCTGTTGGTCTCATCTTCATCTTCTAATAATTCAATTGGTTCATCAGCTTCGTTTAAATCATGCATTGAAGCTTCAGGAATGCTGTCCAGATCAAATTCAGGTGCTTGATTCAAAGTGAAGTTCAAACGGCCGCCCATCACACTGGCCAGTTCTTCCAAACCTTGCTTGTTTAGAGAAGAGAACAGTTGAATCGAGAAATCCAGCTTCATTTTTTTCAGTTTGGCTTTTACTTCTTGTAGCGCTTTAGAAGCAGGGCCACGGTTCAGCTTGTCGGCTTTGGTCAACAGGACATGTACGAATAATTTACGTGAATACGCCCATTCCAGCATCATCACATCAAAGTGTTGTAGCGGATGACGGATATCCATTAGCAGCACTAAACCTTGCAGGCTCTTACGGTGAATCAGATAGTTTTCCAGTTCTTTCTGCCAGACAATTTTCATGGCTTCTGGGACCGCTGCATAGCCATAACCCGGTAAATCGACCAGACGCTGATCCGGATTGCCAAGGCTAAAGAAGTTGATCATCTGGGTACGGCCTGGTTTTTTGGACGCACGGGCCAACTGTTTCTGATTGGTCAGGGCATTGATGGCACTCGATTTACCTGCATTAGAGCGGCCAGCAAAAGCCACTTCATAACCGGTATCTTCTACACATAAGCTCAGCTTGGGTGCACTCATCAGGAACTCAGCTTTGCGTAACCAGTTGAGGGCTTGTACCGAATATTCAGTAATGGCTGGATCGACCTTTTTTTCATAGCTGATCTTTTGCTTTGGGGCATTTGATGCCTTACTGTTTTTCGACTTTCCTCTGCTGTGATGCATGACTCAACTTCAATGACTAATTATACAAGAAGCTATTATAAAGGAAGTCGGGCGGGCAAGCGAACTTTAGAATTGTTCAATAGAATAAGGGTATTAGAGATTGATCAGACTAATCGGTGACTGGATACTAAAATGTTCCTTAGTCGGTTCAACGACATCACCCAGAATATATTGATCCAGAATGGTATAGAACTGCTCCACAGCCTGATCCAGAATGCCTTTTAATCCGCAATTGGTACGTAATATACAAGGTGGATCATTACATTCTACAATCTGGTTATCACGTTGTAGAATACGCACAATCTGTCCTAGCTGAACTTTCAGGGCAGCTGGATTAAGACGGATTCCACCCCCTTTACCACGAGAAGTAATGAGCCAGTCCTGTTTCGCCATAAAGTAGACGATTTTCATGGCATGGTTCTGCGAAATCTGTAAGCGCTCCGCCAGCTCGGCAATTGTATAAGGCAGATCACGAGGTTGTGCAACATACATCAGTATGCGCAGCGCATAGTCAGTAAATTTATTCAGTTGCATGATAATACTGATGTTTTTGACGAAAAAATTAGGGTTAGTCTAGCATACCAGACTAACCCTCTGCTTTTATTTTAAGCTGAAGAAGCAGTTAGTGGCGTACACCACCTGTGCCAAAGGCTTCGCTATGAATGTTCTCGGCAGGGATTCCGCGAGCGACGAGTGCCTTTTGCTGTTCAGCCATAAATGGCATTGGGCCACAGAGATAGTAGTCTGCATTGGCTGGTAATAATGCGCTATCTACAGTGCTTAAGTCCAGTCGACCGGCAACATCATAATCCTCACCCAGTTTATCGCTTGGGTGCGGGAATTCATAAGCAGTCATTGTGCTTAAACGTGGGTATTTGGCTTTCAGGTCATGAATATGCTGTTTCATTGCATGTACCTGTTTGCTACGGCAGGCATGAATGAAAGTCACCGGCTGCGGCATATCCAGAGTTACCAGCTGGTTCAGCATGGCTACCATTGGAGTCAAGCCTACACCACCACTGATGAACACATTACGTTTGTTCGGATCGATCAGGTAGAAGTTACCTGTCGGTGCAGAGACTTCAATTTCCGAACCTTCTGGCAGGCTGTGTAGGGTATTGGATACCCAGCCTGGTACCATGTCGCCTTTCTGGTCTTCACGTTTCACCGAGATACGCAGGTAATCCGCTTGTGGGCAAGTCGACAGGGTGTATTGGCGTGGCTGTTTTAGGTTCAGCTCAGGCACAAACACACGTACTGAAATGTATTGGCCGGCTTCATATTTCGGTAATGGACCGCCGTCAACTGGAGCCAGGTAGAAGGAAGTGATTTCATCACTTTCCACGACTTTCTTGGCAATCTTGAAGTTGCGCCAGCCTAACCAGCTACCTTTAGTCTGTTCATGCTGATCATAGATCGCTTTTTCAGTTGCAATAAACAGATCCGCCAGTTGACCGTACGCTGCAGCCCAAGCATCAATCAATGGATCATCCATAGAAATGTTCAATACTTCACTGATCGAATGTAAAAGGTTTTCCCCAACAATATCGTAGTCCGGTGCCTTAATATTTAAGCTCACGTGCTTGTGTGCGATCAGCTCAACCACGGGTAACAGCACAGATGGATCTTCGATATTTTCAGCATAAGCCAGAACCGCACCTGCCAAGGCTTGTGCTTGAGCTCCACTGCGTTGATGTCCCATGTTAAAGGTTTCTTTCAAATCAGGATTATTGCCTAACATGCGGTTATAGAAATAACCGGTCAGGGCAACCCCATTTTCACGAAGTACAGGAACAGTGGCTTTTACAAGGTCAATTTGCTGTGGAGTCATAGCTGATCTCTCATGGCTGTTATTTATAAGATGTATTTAAAATACATCTTATAAAATGCTTTTACAATATAGGAAATGCATAAAACCATAAAAAAATTATGGGATATAAAAATATCCCATAAAAATGATGTTTTCAATCGGAGAAAGGAAGGCTATTTGCGCCCGAAGAGGGAACCTAATAGACCAAGCACAATTTTCTGTCCGGTACTACCACCAAGACTACGTGCTGCACTTTTAGCAAAGGTACCCACAATATCCTGAGTAAGTTTTTCACGTTGCTTAGCTGTACGTTCAGCTTCTTTTTGCTGTTCACGTGCCAAACGTTCCTGTTCCTTGGCTTGCTGTTTAGCTAGAACTTCCTGTTCTTTGGCTTGCTGCTTGGCAAGTTCCGCGGCTTGAGCCTGCTGCTGACGTTCCAGTACTTTTTGCTGTAGCATCTCATGCGCACTGTCACGGTCAACTTCCTGCTCATAAATACCAGCCACGATGCTTTGTTGCATCAGTGCCTTACGTTCTTCTAGTGTAATCGGGTTAAAAGAGGAATGTGGGGGCATGATCCAGCCACGTTCAACAATCTGCGGAGTCCCTTTTTCATCCAGACAGCTAATCAGCGCTTCACCCATAGCAAGTTCAGTAATCGCTTCCTGCACTTTAAATTCTGGATTGGCACGGAAGGTATCTGCCGCCGCTTTGACTGCCTTCTGGTCTTTAGGCGTAAAAGCGCGTAAAGCATGCTGAATGCGGTTGCCGAGTTGCCCTAATACGCTTTCAGGTAAGTCGAGTGGATTCTGGGTGACAAAGTAAATCCCGACACCTTTGGAGCGGATCAGACGCACCACCTGTTCAATCTTTTCCTGCAGGGCAGGGCTGGCATTATCAAAGAGTAGGTGGGCTTCATCAAAGAAGAACACCAGTTTCGGTTTGTTTAGATCACCCACTTCTGGTAACTGTTCAAATAACTCTGACAGCATCCATAGCAGGAAAGTGGCGTACAACTTCGGTGTATTCATCAGCTTGTCGGCAGCCAGCAGATTGATATTACCGCGGCCTTGGCTATCCGTTTGCAGGAAATCCATCAGGTCTAATGCCGGCTCACCAAAAAATTTATCCCCACCCTGATCAGCAAGCGCGAGCAGGTTGCGTTGAATCGCACCGAGACTGGCAGGTGAAAGATTGCCATATTCCACTTTAAAGTCTGCAGCATGTTCACTGACATAACTCAGCATGGCTTTCAGGTCTTTAAAGTCAATGAGTAATAATCCCTGATCATCGGCAATCCGAAAGACGGCAGACAGTACGCCTTCCTGGGTATCATTCAGATTTAGGATGCGGGCAAGCAAAAGCGGCCCAATTTCGGAAATCGTAGTACGGATTGGATGACCCTGTTCACCAAACAGATCCCAGAACACGACCGGCGAAGCTTCAAAAGGAAGTGAGTCAATATTTAGACTTTTAATCCGTTCATCAAACTTAGGATTGCTTTCCCCCGGCTTGGCCAGGCTGGAAACATCACCTTTGGCATCGGCAAGGAACACGGGTACACCAATGCGGGAAAAACTTTCTGCCGAAACTTTCAAAGTTACCGTTTTGCCGGTTCCGGTCGCGCCGGCAATTAGTCCGTGACGGTTGGCAAGCTGTGAGTGCAGTACAATATCTTGCGTGGTATCACTGGTTTTTTTAGCAATAATGATTGGTGTGCCCATAAATTTTCCTATTGTTATTTATTCATTTTTAAGTTTTTTCATTTCTTGTAGTGCATGCTGAATATCTTCAATCAGATCTTCGGGATGTTCCAGACCAATACAGAAACGAACCAGAAAACCTTCTTTCAAATGTGAATGTTCAAGCACACGCATTTCTTTTAAGTTATATAGCATGACCAGACTGACAGGACCACCCCAGCTAAAGCCAAGCTTAAACAGTTGTAAGCTGTCACAGAAATTGCGAATATCTTGCAGCTTGTAGTTATTGTCAAAAATCACGCTGACCAGTCCGGCGCTGTGTTCTTGCTTGCAAATTTCTTTCCAGTATTCATGACCTGCGTTGTCAGCATCAGCCGGATGTAAGACCTGAACAAATTCTGGTTGCTGTTTGAGCCAGTCTAATAACGTTAAACAGCTTTGTGATTGATGTTCATATCGGAGTTGCATCGATGCTAGACTACGTTGTACCTGAGCGACATCATCACCTGATACTGAAATACCCTGAATGGCATGCGCACGGAACAATTTATGGTGCAGTTCTTTATCGCGGGTCACTACTGAACCCATCAGGATATCACCGCCACCACTTGGATATTTAGTCAGGGCATGCACGGTCATATCGATACTTAAATGATCGTCACCAAAATCAAATGCATTAAAGGCAAGGCCTGCACCCCAAGTATTATCCAGCGCAGTGAGGATGTTGTTCGCTTGGGCCTTCTTGACCAAGCGACTCAAATCGGGAAATTCTAAAGTCACGGAACCTGCTGCTTCCAGCCAAAGCAGTTTGGCTTTTTTCGAGGGCTGAAAAGTATCTGCATCTATCGCATTATAGACTTTGACCTGAATACCATAGCGGGTTTCCAGATTGCGTAGATGTTCCATGTTTGGACCATAGATATTATCCGCAATCCACACTTCATCACCCTGGCTTAAAAAACAAGAATTCACGAGATTAATCGCGGATAAACCACTCGGTGCCAGCAAACAATATTGACCACCTTCGATCTGGGCAATGCTATCGCCTAAGGTAAATGTCGTCGGTGTGCCATGCGTGCCATAGCTATAGTCATAGTCATCAGTCCAATGGCGATTAAATAGGGCATCAGTGTTGTTAAAGATAATGGTGGATGCACGAAACATGGGAGGTTGAATACTCGAAATATATTGCGGGGCCTTTCGTGGTGCATGAATCAGCGCTGTTTGAGGATTTTTTTTCACGTGAATGCTCTTAAATGTAATCAAATATTGCTTTAGCTTAAGAGAATCTCATTATTGCTGCTAGTTATGTTGTGAAATGTTGAAAAAACAGACATTGCTAAAAAGTTGGCTTCATTTTTGCAAAACCTAAAATCAGAGAGCTACAACAAAAGGTTTAGGCGCATGAAGTCGCAGTTAAAAGTACATTATTTTCAGCATATTGCTGGCGAGGGCTTTGGTAGTTGTATTGATTTTTTAAAGCAGCATAAGGCGCAAATTACTGCGACTGAATTCTTTGCTTTACCCGTCGATCGTCCACTTGATATAGAAGCTTTACCAGCAGTTGAAGAAGTTGATTTGTTGATCATCATGGGAGGCACCATGAGCGTCAATGATGAAGCAAATTATCCATGGCTCAAGATCGAAAAACGCTGGTTACGCCGTTATCTTTCTCAAGGCAAGCCGACAATTGGTCTATGTTTAGGTGGGCAGTTGATTGCCAATGCCTTGGGTGCGGCCGTCAGCCGTAACCAGGAACAGGAGCTAGGCTGGACCACGGTACGCAAAGTCGCACATGTACCAGAGGATTGTTTTGTTTTACCTGAACAGTTTGAAATCATGCAATGGCATAGTGAAACTTTTGAACTTCCTAAGGGAGCGATTCATCTGGCAGAAAATGAAGCCTGTCGTAATCAGATGTATCAACTCGGCAAGAATGTCTTGGGTTTCCAGTTTCATCCGGAAATTACCCCGGAAACTTTAAAGCTGTTTTTGGAAAATGAAGAAGAAATTTCACAATTTTCTGGAAAATACGTACAGGACATTCAACAACTGAAAAGAACAACCAAAAATAATTTTATTCAAGGAAATCAAATATTAAACCAAGCCATTCAATATGTTTTGGAAAAAACGGCCTAGTGGGTAAAAAATAAACAATTGATTTCCCGAATAAATTGAAATACAGCAAGAAAAACCGTAAAAGGGATTTGCTTATGCAATAAACAATGGCTATAATGAGCGACCCTTCAATAGGAAGGGGGTTAACTGCGAAGAAAGTAGTTAACTATCGTTACAGTCGTGGCATCGATCACGACCTTAGTGATATTTCACTGCTCTTGACACTTGCCTTTAAATAGTGGGGTGAGATGCGTCAAGAGTGATTCTTTATATATTTGGCTTGGAGTTAACTGGTATGTCTAACCAGAGAATTCGTATCCGTCTTAAGTCTTTTGATCACCGTCTTATTGATCAATCAGCTCAAGAAATCGTAGAAACAGCAAAACGTACTGGCGCACAAGTTTGTGGTCCAATTCCAATGCCTACACGCATTGAACGTTTTAACGTTTTAACATCACCACACGTTAACAAAGATGCGCGTGACCAATACGAGATCCGCACTTACAAACGTTTGATCGACATCGTTCAACCTACAGACAAAACTGTAGATGCATTGATGAAGTTAGATCTTGCAGCTGGTGTTGATGTTCAGATCGCATTGGGTTAAGGCTTTCGGGTTAATTAACGCTCTAAGTTAATTAGGCCGCTTTTTTAGAGGTTTATGCACATGGCTATTGGTTTAGTCGGTCGCAAGTGCGGTATGACACGTATCTTTACAGATGCTGGTGTTTCTGTGCCTGTTACAGTGATTGAGGTTGATCCTAACCGCATCACTCAAATCAAAACGCTTGAAACTGATGGTTATCAAGCGATTCAAATCACTACTGGTGAACGTCGCGAATCTCGCGTAACTAACGCTCAGAAAGGTCACTTCGCGAAAGCTGGTGTTGCTGCTGGTCGTCTGGTTCAAGAATTCCGCGTTTCAGAAGCTGAGCTTGAAGGTCGTGAAGTTGGCGCTACTATCGGTGTAGATCTGTTCACAGTTGGTCAAATCGTTGATGTAACTGGTCAGTCTAAAGGTAAAGGTTTCCAAGGTGGTGTTAAGCGTTGGAACTTCCGTACTCAAGACGCTACTCACGGTAACTCTGTTTCTCACCGTGTTCTAGGTTCTACAGGTCAAAACCAGACTCCTGGTCGCGTGTTCAAAGGCAAAAAAATGGCTGGCCATTTAGGTGCTGAACGCGTAACTGTGCAGGGTCTTGAAATTGTATCTATCGACGCAGAACGTTCAGTTCTAGTGGTTAAAGGTGCGATTCCTGGCGCTACTGGTGGCGACGTAACTGTTCGTCCTACGATCAAGGCCTGAGGGGAAATAACGTGAATTTAAATACTGTTTCCGGCTCTGCTGTTGAATTATCAGAAGTTGCGTTCGGTCGTGAATTTAATGAAGCTCTTGTACACCAAGTTGTTACAGCTTACTTAGCTGGTGGTCGTCAAGGTTCTAAAGCTCAGAAATCACGTGCAGACGTTTCTGGCGGTGGTAAAAAACCATTCCGTCAAAAAGGTACTGGCCGCGCTCGTGCTGGTTCTATTCGTAGCCCAATCTGGGTTGGCGGTGGTAAAACTTTTGCTGCTCGTCCACAAGACTGGTCTCAAAAAGTAAACCGTAAGATGTACCGCGGTGCTATGCAATGCATCTTGGCTGAACTTGTTCGTCAAGATCGCTTAGTTCTAGTTGAAGAGTTTGCTGTTGCAGCTCCAAAAACTAAAGAATTGCTTGCAAAACTTAACGACTTGAATGCTACTCGTGCATTGATCGTTACTGATGCTGTTGATGAGAACTTGTATCTAGCTGCTCGTAACCTTCCACACGTTGATGTGGTTGATGCGACTGCAATCGATCCTGTTAGCTTGATCGCGTTCGATAAAGTTGTTATGTCTGTAGCTGCTGCTAAGAAAATTGAGGTAGAACTCGGATGAACAACGAACGTTTATATCAAGTCCTGCAAGGACCTGTTTTCTCAGAAAAAGCACAAGTTTTAGGTGAAACTGCTGGTGTTCAAGTATTCAAAGTTGCACTTGATGCAAACAAACTTGAAATCAAAAAAGCAGTTGAACAATTGTTTGGTGTAGAAGTTGTTAAAGTTAACACTACGATCACTAAAGGTAAAACTAAACGCTTTGGTAAAACATTAGGACGTCGTTCTGATGTTAAAAAAGCATACGTCACCCTGAAAGCTGGCCAAGATGTTGAAATGGCTGACTTGGGCGATGCCGCTGAAAGCGCAGCGGAATAAGGACGAAAACTATGCCTATTCAAAAATGTAAGCCAACGTCTCCAGGACGTCGCTTTGTAGAGAAAGTGGTTCATGATCACCTTCACAAAGGCGCGCCTTATGCTCCACTAGTTGAAGCTAAAAAACGTACTGGCGGCCGTAATAACAACGGTCACATTACGACTCGTCACGTTGGTGGCGGTCACAAACAACACTACCGTTTAATCGACTTCAAACGTAACAAAGACGGCATTCCAGCTGTAGTTGAGCGTATTGAATACGATCCAAACCGTACTGCGCACATTGCGTTGTTGAAGTATGCTGACGGTGAACGTCGCTACATCATCGCGCCTAAAGGTTTACGCGCTGGTGATTCAGTTCAATCTGGTAACGATGCTCCAATCCGTCCAGGTAACTGCTTGCCACTTCGCAACATGCCTATCGGTTCTACTCTTCACAACATCGAACTTAAAATCGGTAAAGGCGCGCAGTTAGCTCGTTCAGCTGGTACTTCTGTTCAGTTGTTGGGTCGTGACGGTTCTTACGCTATCGTTCGT
>NZ_DCRI01000097.1:54194-54548 GCF_002324975.1 Acinetobacter sp. UBA1496
TCACTAGGTAAAGCTGGTGCATCACGCTGGCGTGGTGTTCGTCCTACCGTTCGTGGTATGGCGATGAACCCAGTTGATCACCCACACGGTGGTGGTGAAGGGCGTAACAAAGGTATTCAACCTGTAAGCCCATGGGGTCAAAAAGCTAAAGGGTACAAAACACGTACCAATAAGCGTACGACTAAGATGATTATTCGCGACCGTCGCGTTAAGTAACAAGTAAAGGAATCTGACAATGCCTCGTTCTCTGAAAAAAGGCCCATTCGTCGATGCGCACTTGTTCGCTAAGGTTGAAGCGGCTATCGCGGCTAATAACCGTAAGCCGATCAAAACTTGGTCGCGTCGTTCGATGAT
>NZ_DCRI01000081.1:0-7984 GCF_002324975.1 Acinetobacter sp. UBA1496
AACTATGGGACAGCAGTGGGGTATGGACTCTGCTTTTTTTATGGGAGAAAAAAATTAGTAAGGGATTTTGTAAATCGAATAAATATGATGACTCCTCTGGCATATTTAAATTGTTGATTGAATAGTCAAATTTACAGGTTTAGATATTCAGATTAAATCTAAGTCCAGATTTAGACAAAATAAATTTTGCAATTGCAATGAAATTTAGAGCTAAATTTGTTTATAATAGCGCACGGAAATTACCAGTGAGACTGTTATGTTGACCATCGTTCAAGACGCGTTAACCTTCGATGATGTCCTATTACTCCCTGCCTACTCTACTGTTCTCCCAAAAGATGTCTCTCTAAAGACACGCCTGACTCGCGGCATTAACCTGAATATCCCACTTGTTTCAGCAGCTATGGATACTGTGACTGAGTCACGTATGGCAATTGCGATGGCACAAAATGGTGGTATCGGTATTCTGCACAAGAACATGGATATTGCTGCCCAGGCTGCAGAAGTACGCCGTGTGAAAAAATTTGAAGCCGGTATGGTGAAAGATCCGATCACAGTTACCCCAGAAACTACAGTACGTGAACTGATCGCTGTGACTCAAGCGAATAACATCAGCGGCGTACCCGTAGTTAAAGACGGTAAAGTGGTGGGTATCGTAACAGGTCGTGATACACGCTTTGAAACTAATCTGGAACAGCCGGTCAGTAATATCATGACAGGTCAAGACCGTCTGGTAACAGTGCGTGAAGGTGAATCGAAAGAAAACATTCAGGCCTTATTGCAAAAAAACCGTATTGAAAAAGTGATCGTTGTTGGCGAAAACAACGAATTAAAAGGCTTGATTACGGTGACTGATTTCCGTAAAGCGGAACTTTATCCAAACAGCTGTAAAGATGATCTAGGCCGCCTTCGTGTAGGTGCAGCAGTCGGTACGGGTGCTGAAACACCAAGCCGTGTAGAAGCACTGGTTGATGCTGGTGTAGACGTGATTGTCGTTGATACTGCACATGGTCACTCTGCTGGTGTGATTGAACGTGTACGTTGGGTAAAACAGAATTTCCCACAAGTTCAGGTGATTGGCGGTAACATTGCAACGGGTGATGCTGCACTTGCACTTCTGGATGCTGGTGCAGATGCTGTTAAAGTGGGTATCGGTCCTGGCTCCATCTGTACGACGCGTATTGTTGCGGGTATTGGTATGCCACAAATCTCTGCAATCGATTCAGTTGCGAATGCATTGAAAGAACAGATTCCATTGATTGCTGATGGTGGTATCCGTTTCTCTGGCGATATGGCAAAAGCGATTGGCGCTGGTGCAAGCACCATCATGGTGGGTTCACTGTTGGCTGGTACCGAAGAAGCACCAGGTGAAGTTGAGTTCTTCCAGGGTCGTTACTATAAAGCTTACCGTGGTATGGGCTCATTAGGTGCGATGGCTGGAGCAACAGGTTCTGCAGACCGTTATTTCCAGGATTCTAAAGCAGGTGCCGAGAAACTGGTTCCAGAAGGCATTGAAGGCCGTGTACCTTATAAAGGCCCAATGGGTAACATTGTGCATCAGATGATGGGCGGTCTGCGTTCATCTATGGGTTATACGGGTTCTGCAGTGATTGAAGATCTTCGTCAAAATGCGAAGTTTGTGAAAATCACTTCTGCAGGTATGTCTGAATCTCACGTACATGACGTGACGATTACCAAAGAAGCGCCAAACTATCGCGTTGGCTAATTTCCTTTCTGCACTCATTCGAAAAAAGCCGTCATAGCAATGACGGCTTTTTTATTTTGGTGTAAAGTGTTGCTCATTGTAAAAATGGATGGTGTAATTCATCCACTAAGAAGAGAGACAACAATGAGTTATTTTGGTACCGATGGTATTCGTGGCAAGTTTGGCGTATTGCCGATTACCCCTGAATTTGCACTTAAATTAGGCTTTGCAGCAGGGAAGGTACTCAAGCGACATAGCAAGAAAAATAAACCGCTGGTGGTGATGGGGAAAGATACCCGTTTATCAGGCTATATTTTGGAATCTGCCTTGCAGGCAGGACTCAATGCGGCAGGTGTTTATGTGCATCTGCTTGGACCTTTGCCAACGCCGGCCATTGCCCATTTGACCCGTGCACTGCATGCCAGTCTGGGTATTGTTATTTCAGCTTCTCATAATCCGTATTTTGATAACGGGATTAAATTTTTCTCTAGTGAAGGCAAGAAACTACCGGATGCCTTACAAGATGAAATTAATCAGGAGCTCGAAAAAGAAATAAGTATTGAAGATACGGCGAACCTGGGTAAAAGTTTCCGTGTCAAAGATGCTAATGGTCGTTATATCGAATTCTGTAAATCGACTTTCCCATATCATTTAGATCTGAATGATTTAACGATTGTAGTGGATTGTGCCAATGGGGCAGCCTATAACGTGGGTCCTGCAGTGTTCCGTGAATTGGGCGCAAAAGTTATTGCAATGTTTGATGATCCTGATGGTCTCAATATCAATAAAGACTGTGGCTCAACACATCCTGAGAATCTGCAAAAAGCAGTCGTTGAATATCAGGCTGATCTTGGGATTGCCTTTGATGGAGATGCTGACCGTGTCATTATGGTCGACAAAAACGGTGAGCAGATTACTGGTGACCATATTCTGTATATCCTTGCGACTCAGGCCAAAAATAAGCCAGCAGGAATTGTGGGCACACTCATGAGTAATATGGCGCTGGAACTGGCTCTAGAAAAAGCCCAAGTCCCATTCTTGCGTGCCAAGGTGGGTGACCGTTATGTATTACAAGGTCTGGAGCAAAAGGGCTGGGTCACTGGCGGTGAGCCATCCGGTCATATCCTGACATTAGACAAGAGCACCACGGGTGATGCCATTATTGCTGCGCTACAAGTATTGACAGTGATGGTCGAGCAGAAGAAAGCCCTGCATGAACTGGTAGCTGATTTCCGCTTGTTACCGAACGTATTGGTCAATGTACGTCTGGATGCCATGTTTGATCCGTACGCCGTCCCTGCGCTTGCTGCTGAATTTGAAAAAGCAGAACAACAGCTGAAAGGCCGTGGCCGCTTGCTGATTCGTAAATCAGGCACTGAACCGGTGATCCGTGTGATGGTGGAAGGCGAGGATCTTGCAGAGGTAACCACACTGGCAAATTCATTGGCTGATGCGGTACGTGCCAACGCCGCTTAAATGGGGGAAGAGTGAATGAGCGATCTGATTAAGGACCTGAGTGAACTGCGTCTGAACTATCAAAAAGGCGAGCTACATGAAGATCAGGTCAATCCCAATCCGCATATGCAGTTTTTGCAGTGGTTTAACCATGCACTTGCTGCACAGCTGCATGAACCTTATGCCATGTCATTAGCAACCGCAAATGCACAAGGCCGTCCGCATGTACGCACAGTGTTGCTACGTGGTGCCACTGAAGCGGGTTATGATTTCTATACCAATTATGACAGTCAGAAAGGTCTGGATCTGGCCGAAAATCCCTATGCAGAATTGCTGTTTTACTGGCAGGAACAGGAACGTCAGATCCGGATTAGCGGAAAGGTAGTTAAAATTTCGGAAGAAGAATCAACTGACTATTATCATAAACGTCCGCGTGAAAGTCAGATCGCTGCACATATCAGTACCCCGCAAAGTGGTGTGGTTGCGAGTCGTGAAGAATTACAGCAACGCTTCTGGGATCTGCATCAGCAGGTTGCTAATCAGGAAGAGCTGGATAAGCCGGGATTCTGGGGCGGCTATCGTTTGCAGCCAGATTATTATGAATTCTGGCAGGGCCGTCCGAACCGTTTACATGACCGCCTGAGTTATGAAAAAATCGATGGGGCGTGGAAACTACAGCGATTGATGCCATAACAATGCCTAAACTTGAAATCAAGCAAAGACCTTTACTGACACGCCCTGAATCTTTTCAGGGCGTGCCTTCATTTGTAGCTGAAATTCTGGCACGCCGTGGCGTGGAATCTGAACAGGAGCTGGAACTTAAACTCAAGCATCTGCTGGCACCGACCATGAAAGGCTTACCGGAAGCGATCCAGTTGATTGATCAGGCTATAGATACTGGCCAGAAAATCGTAATTGTCGGTGACTATGATGCTGATGGGGCGACCAGTACAACATTAATGGTACTCGCTCTGCGAGATATGGGTGCCCATGTCGAATATCTGGTTCCTGACCGGTTTAAGTATGGTTATGGCCTGACACCTGCGATTGCGGATCTGGCTTTTGCCAATTTTACGCCGGATCTTTTAATTACAGTGGATAACGGGATTTCCAGTCATGAAGGTGTGAAGCAGGCGCAAGATCATGGCATGCAGGTGATTATTACCGATCACCACTTAACTACCAAGCCTACCCCTGCAGCAGAAGCAGTCGTTAATCCGAATCAGTTAGGCTGTGATTTTCCAAGTAAGGCTATGGCGGGAGTAGGGGTAGCTTTTTACGTTCTAGCGAATCTATCGACTCATCGTAAAAAGTTGGGTAAATCTTCAACGGTTATTACCAATTATCTGGATCTGGTCGCTTTAGGTACTTATGCAGATGTTGCAAGTCTGGACTATAACAACCGTATTCTGGTGGATGCCGGCTTGAAACGGATTCAGCAGCATCTTTGCCGACCTGGCATCAGTGCCTTGCTGGAAATTGCTGGTCGTGATGCAGCTACGCTCAAAGCGCAGGATCTGGGTTTTGTGCTTGGACCACGCATTAATGCAGCAGGTCGTATGGAAACCATGGATATCGGGATTGAGTGTCTGCTTGCTCCGGATCTGGCAACTGCTTATCCACTCGCAGAACAGCTGAATCAGCTCAATGTCGAACGCCGTCAGGTAGAAGGCAAAATTAAGCAGGAAGCTTTGACTGAACTGGAAAAAATCCAGCTGGATGAGAATACTTTGCCTGCCGCACTGATCATGTTTGAACAGCACTGGCATCAGGGTGTGATCGGGATTGTGGCGGGGCGTTTAAAAGAACAGTTCCATCGTCCAAGTATTGTGTTCGCAGCAGATGAAGATGGTATTCATATCAAAGGTTCGGCACGTTCCATCGAAGGGATTCATATCCGGGATAGCATTGAACGGATAGCAGAGCAGTATCCGCATCTGGTCAGCCATTTTGGTGGACATGCGGCCGCAGCGGGACTAACCATTAAAAAACAGCATTTTGCTGAATTTAAACAGGTCTTTGAACAGCTGATTGCAGAGATGGATGAAAGCCTATTTACCGCTACGCTGTGGACGGATGGTGAACTGCCAGCTTCAGCTTTCCAAATTGAAACAGTCGATTTACTGCAAAACTTAAGTCCATGGGGTCAAAAATTTCCTCAACCAATTTTTGAAGGCGTCTTTAAGATTCTGGATTACCGCTGGCTCAAGGATGTACATCTGAAATTACGTGTTGCCTTAGAGAATGGACAGGTTGTGGATGCGATTGCCTTTAGTGCTATCGATAAATACAAATTTGATCCAATGAAACAGCATGTTCGTCTGGTCTATGAACTGGATAAAAATGTCTTTAATGGCAATGTTAGCCTGCAAATGCGAATTGCTCATCTGGAACAATAAATTATTCAAACAAAAAACCGCCCAATTGAGCGGTTTTTTTGACTTTTAATTTCGGGGGATTAGAAGCGGAATGTACCGTTGATACCAAAAGAATCAATACCGTCAGTTGTAGTGTAATTTAAACCAGCAGCAATCGTTGGCGTAAAGAATTTTTGAGTACGTAAACCAAATATTGTGTCTGCATCATCTTCTGTAGAATCAGCGATTGATACGCCAACACTTAAAGTTGGATCAATATAAAGATCAGCACCTAGGCGATAAGTTGTTTCATCACCAAAATAACTTAGACCTTCAAAATTTGCAAAATGGTTGCCAATTTGAGTCACGTACTTAGCACGTAGAGATAATGCAGTATCATCACCTACAGTAACAGCGTTGAAGAAATTAGTCGTAAAACCATAATTTGCTACCTGAACAGGATCAACGCTTTCATTTGCGGCACCTACTGCCAATAACAAACTATTTACTGGAAGATAGCCCACTTCTAATGTATAACCTGTATTATCGTCGCCAGCAAAGTCAGTTTGATTCAGGGTACCACTTACGTAAAATTGGGTATTTGGAATGTAAAATTCACCACTTACACCAAATACATCGATATCTTCATCTCCATCACCGCTCGCATTTGCATAACCTAAACCAATATTGCTCGCCTTATTGAGGAAAGCTGCTTCTGCAAGTGGGGAGTTCTTAACTTGAACTGCATTTAAATAGTATTTTCCATTGATGAAAAATGTATCTAGATCCCCAAGATTATCGAAATCTGTATTTTCATAGCCGACATTAACTTCAGCTTGATAAGCATGAGCAGTTCCTAGACCAGCAATAAGAGCTGTAGCAAGAGCAAGTTTCTTAAGCATTTAGAGTTCTCTCTTTGTTATAAAAATATGACTGTTTGATGAACAGTTGTAACAAATTGTACAGATAATAATCGCCCCGTCAATGTGCTAAAACTACCTAAATGCTTGTTTAAAGTGCAATAAAAAAACCCATCCGAAGATGGGTTTTTTTATAATGAAATTTCTTAGTTTGGATTAGAAGCGGTATTTCGCAGCTAGACCAAATTTGTTGTAGTCTTGGTTACCAATTTCACCAAAACCTACACGACCTTCCAAGCTTACTTGTTCATTAAAGAATTTACGTGCACTTACACCAAATTCATTTGAGTCATAAGGGCCATTGTCTTTGCTTTGATAATCAGCACCAACACTTAAAGTTTTGTCGATGAAGTAGTCAGCTTTTAAGTTGTACTCATCTAGGTCGCCAAAGGCAGCGCCAGCTTCAAGGTTAATGTCTTTACCATTACTTAAAGTAGTCACATATTTAGCACGTAAAGTTGGATCTACACCGTCATCATAGTCATTGTCATAACCTTTCACACCTGCTGCAATTAACAGACCTGGTGCAGGTAAATAACCGACTTCAGCACTATAAACGGTTTCGTCAAAATCAGGTGCATTGTCGTATTTAGAATCATCACGACCTACGCTACCACTCAAATAAAAATCTGAGTTTGGTACGAAGTATTCAGCACCTACACCATAACGGTGACGTTCTGAAGAGTCGTAATCATCATATTGATATTGAGCTTTCACATTACTTGCTCGATCAAGGAAGGCTGCTTCGGCTAATGGTGCATTACGTGTTTCAACTGGATTAAAGTAGTATGTGCCATCAACACCAAAAGAGCCGCTTGAGCTACCATTATCCGGGTCTGTTAGGCCCGCAGATGCACCCACTTCTACTTGATAAGCATGAGCTGCTGTACCTGTAAGAGCTACGGCTGAAAGTAATGCTGAAGCGATTGCTAGTTTTTTCATGCGGATACTCCCCTCTGAAAATATGGCTAAAATTAATACACTTTTTGTTACAACTTTAAGTCTAGACCAATTCCAATAATCGTCAATCAAAGGAAAGTTACTACATTGTGAGTAAGGTAATATTATGTAATTTTAATTTAATAACTAATTGAATTTAAAAACTAAAAATGAAATGTTTTGTTTTATTAAAAATGTGTAGATATTGTGGAATGTATTGAAAATGCTATTTTTTATCTTGTTTTGTATGGGTTTTAGGGTTTTAAAATGAATCAAAAACCGAGTATAAAAGTACAGCGAAATATATTTAAGAATAGAATGAGAAAGTATTAAAAATAATATTTAGCTATTTTATCAAGCTGACAAATTTTGTAATTAAAAAATGTGCGATTAATATTTTCTTGCTTAGCTTTAAAGATGGATTTATCGCTATAAATTGGCGAAATAGACTGTGATATAATATTGACCTAAGAATTTATACCTAATTTTGATTGAGAGAAATTCACGTGGAAATTAATCCGTATCTAAACCAATTAAAAGACTTAAACGAACGTGGTCAAACACTACGGGGGTATCTTTGACTACGATCTGAAAAAAGAGCGTTTAGAAGA
>NZ_DCRI01000072.1:0-47451 GCF_002324975.1 Acinetobacter sp. UBA1496
TTTCGCAAGAGATCTATTATGTGCAGGCAATAATAAAGCCCACCGGAGTGAGCTTCAATTAAAGAAGATTATTCCTGCAATTAGTCATTCATCCATAGACCATCACGCATATGTAGAATCCGGTCTGCCGAATGTGCCAATTGTTCATCATGGGTCACGATCAGCATAGCCATATTGAATTCACTACGTAATTCAGTCAGCAACTCAAAGATTTTATCGGCTGTTTTACGATCCAGGTTACCTGTTGGCTCATCTGCCATCATTAACTTCGGCTTGGTGACTACAGCACGTGCAAGCGCTACACGCTGACGCTCACCACCAGAGAGTTCACCAGGTTGATGGGTTAAACGATGCGTTAATCCAACACGTTCCAGCAAGTATTCTGCCTGCTGTTTGGCTTCTTTAAACTTGACGCTTTTACGCAGCATCAATGGCATCGCGACATTTTCCAGCGCAGTAAACTCTGGCAATAAATGGTGGAATTGATATACAAAGCCCAAATTTTCATTACGGACATAGCCACGGTCTGCTTCAGATAAATTGTCAAAACGGCGACCATTGACCATCACCTGTCCAGCAGAAGGACGATCCAACCCTCCGAGAATATGCAATAAGGTACTTTTACCGGAACCACTTGAACCGACAATAGAAACAAATTCCCCGGCCGTTACCTGTAATGAAATCCCTTTGATCACATCAACCGTAGATTTTCCATCTGTAAAAGATTTCTCGATATTTTGGGCATCTAAAACCAGATTACTCATAACGCAATGCCTCCGCCGGTTGAATTTTAGCAGCTCGGAATGCTGGATAAATAGTTGCCAGGAAACTTAAGGCAAGTGACAGGCCTACAATCACAACCACATCCTGCCAGCGCAGATAAGAAGGTAGGTAGTTGATGAAGTAAGCATCGAACATATTCAGGCCAAGTGAATTGTTTAACCAGCCAATAAAACTACTGATGCTAGTGGCGGCAATAATCCCGAGGATGGCGCCCGCACAGGTACCGATTACGCCAATCACAGTACCTTGAACCATAAAGATTCGGGTAATCGTGGTAGGTGAAGCACCCAAAGTACGTAAAATTGCGATGTCGGATTTTTTATCTGTGACCACCATCACCAGCGAAGATACGATATTAAATGCTGCAACCAGAACAATCAGGAATAGTAATAAGCTGACCATCGCTTTTTCCATCTGGATTGCACTGAACAGATTACCGTGGGTATAAGTCCAGTCAGAGGCATAGAAGTTACCCGGTAAATCACGCACAATTTCCTGAGAAACCTGAGGAGCAGCAAAAATGTCATCCAGCTTCATACGTACGCCTTGTGCACCATCTGGCAGACGTAACAAGGTTGAAGCATCATTCAGAGCAATATAGCCCATCATCGAATCAACTTCTGCACCAATACTGAAGATCCCGACCACTTTAAAGCGTTTAAAACGGGGTACGACACCCGCTGGTGAAGGCGTCGCTTCAGGCAGAACCAAGGTAATGTTATCGTTCAAGCCTACGCCCATGGCATCCGCCATCTGTTTGCCTAAAACAATCCCAAATTCACCTTTTTTCAGGTTATCAATACTACCCTCGACCATATGGTTCTGAATGATCGAAACTTTCTTCTCATACTTTGGTTCAATCCCGCTGACCATAATTCCGGCAACTTGCCCTTGAGCCGTGAGCATCCCTTGTAACTGGGTAAACGGAGCCACACCTTGAACGTGTTCATGCCGCTCAATCTGCTTTGCAAGTTCAGGCCAATTTGTTAGAATTTGCGTTGAAGAAACAGTGGCTTGAGGAACCATCCCCAAGACGCGATTTTTCAACTCTCGGTCAAAACCATTCATGACAGACAAAACTGTAATGAGGACTGCTACACCGAGCGTGAGACCGATCATTGAGACCAATGCGATAAAAGAAATGAAGTGGTTACTACGCCGTGCGCGAGTATATTTCAACCCTATATACAGCGAGATTGGTTTGAACATAACCATCTAGTCCGAGGTAATAAATTATGGAAAATGTACAGCATCCAAACGGATTCACTGAAAGACGAGTCATGTCTCGAATCGATGCTGCTTTACGAATCAATTATCAGATTATTTCCGATGATGTTGCCTTGAATGATCCTTACGATGCTAATTTCGTATTGCCCCGCTATTTTCTACTACTTGCAGAGCTAGATCAATTTGATCATGCTGTTAACTACGAATTAGAACAATTATCTGAAAAAGATCAACAAATTGCTCGAATCTTATCCTTATTCAACCAAAAATTAAACCTTATTACCGGTTCTTTGTATGACGCAATTGTACAAAGCATGTTACCTGTACCGGAACATGTGAATTTTTCAGAGACTGGTTTTAGCTTCTTGAGTGATCAGCCGATTAGTGAAGGAACCTATCTGCATGTGACTTTAAGTCACCCAGAAAACTTCTTCCACATCGCTGCAACCGCTCAGGTGGCCTACAGTCGTGCAGAAGAAAACGGAAAATATCGTACGGGCGCTTATTTTATTACCCTGCACCCTCAGGATCGCGTCAAACTGGGCGAATGTGTGAAAGCCAGCTTTGCTTAAGACTGGCATCTATCTTTTTATTAAAGGCGGGCTTTATAGCTCGCCTTAATTTCTTTAGCGAAATATACCACTAAGCCGAACAATAAAATTACTACACCCACCAAAGCAATAAGCGGCAATTTTTCATTATTCAATAATACGCCTACCAGCAAGGCCAGCATCGGTGTCAGAACTGTAGTTAAAGATAAGGTGGTTGGCTTAATTTTCTGTACCAGTTTGAAATAACAGAACATCGCAATCAGCGAAGCCATAATTACCGCATACACCAGACCAAATAAGGACTTGGCATGTGGCATAGCAGTGGGTGCGTATTGCCAGATAAATGGCAACATACCGATAGAGAAAACGACTGACAAACCAATCGAACCGGCCGCCTGTGCCATAGGATCAATAGGTGCATTGATTTTCTTCACCCAGAACATGGATACGCAATAAACTAACACCCCAACCAGAGCGATCACGATTCCAATTGGCTGTATATGCTGATCTGCATCGCCTAGACAGATCACCGAAAGTCCAGTTAAAGCGATTCCCATCCCCAGCCATTGATTCAGCGAAAGCTGCATCTGAAAAACAAAACGCCCAATCAGGCCTGAAATGAGGGGTGCCAAGCCGAACATTAAGGCAATGATGCCAGAACTTAAATAATCCGTAGACCAGTAAGTAAAAATTTGCGAGCCGATAAAACTGCATGCACCCGCCAAGTAACTATGTAGGGAAACACGATCAAGCGGTAATCTGGTTTTAAATAACCACAGCAATACTAAGGCTAAAGGAAGTGCTAGAAAAAACCGGATCGCCAATGCCCACATCGGATGCAAATCTTCCACACTCCAGACAATCGCCAGTGGTGTGGTGGACCAGATGAAAACCAGCAAGGCATAGGTCAACATCAGGTTACTTTTTGGGGGCATACTTGATCTCGTTCTTTATTTAATCGCAGTTTTACGTTTCTGTTTTTGAATGGTTTGATCTAGAGAGCTGGAAAACTCACGCTTATCACGTTCAGAAATCGGCGGTGGACCCCCGGTTTGTACACCAGCACCACGCAAGGTATCCATAAAATCACGTAAATGCAGACGTGCTTTGACATTGGCCACTGTATAGATTTCACCACGCGGGTGAATCGCTATACCGCCTTTCTCGATGACTTGAGCAGCCAAAGGAATATCCTGCGTCACCACAATGTCATGCTCTTTCATACGATCGATAATTTCCTGATCTGCCGCATCTGCCCCGCTCATGACCTGAATAGAATTGATGCGAATCGACGGGGTAATTCCTACCGGTTGATTGGCCACAAAAGTGACTTCAAGCTGATAACGATCGGAGGCACGAATAATCACATCTTTCAGAATACGAGGTAATGCATCTGCATCGACCCAAAGTTTGAATGGCAACACACATCTTTCCATAAGGGAGAAATTTGGACTAGTGTAGCAAATCAGAGGATGCAGGTTGATGCTTAAAACTGCTCTTTCTCTGAATATCCTGGTATTTAAATACTCAACTCAGCCGTATTAAATGAGTCAGCTATCCACAATCTAAAAAAATTTGACTTCACATGATTTGCATTTTAATTTTTAAATTCATTCGAGTGACTTGAAAAATCGAAATGACCCTCGATTAACTATAAATAAGTCATCCAAGATCAATTGTGCATATGAAAAAACAGAATAGCCCAGAGATCATCACTATTGATGATCAGAATTTCGGTAGTCATGTCGAACATTGGACCTTGCTTACTGAAAACCCAGGCACAGATGTTCCCCAATGGTTAGGCAAAGCCCTTGATGCACCTGTAATGCCGATGGGCCTGTGTACACAAGAATGCGATATGGATGAAACCACCTGGCTGATTCAGGGACCGAGCAAAGCTGCGGTACAATTAAGCCAAGTGATTGCCGTAGAAAATAACAAGCCGCAGGCTGTGAAAACTGCATTCCCAGGCTTTGACAGCCCCTACCAGGTAAAAGCCACGATTGACCGGATTATTTCTTGTAAATCCGATACCCAAGCTGTGTTGCGTCTCAATCTGGGTGCCAACAATATCATCTATGCCTTTGATACGCTGTACAGCGTCAACCGGTCGCATTATGAAAAAGACCAGTCTTATATCGTCAACTTAAATGCCTGGGCTTATGAACTGGAAGTGGTGACTGATCATGAACATTTAGTCGTGGATGATCCTGCCTCTATCAAACATCACCGTGCCCTGAATGCAATTCTTGCGGAAAATAATGGTGTTGCACCAGATAACTTACAGGAACAGATCGATGCCTGGGAGCCGAAATCTGAAGAAGACAAAGAACCGGTAACGGTCGATTTCTCCAAAATGGTCGCTTATCTGTATGGTGAGACCATGGGTCAGGAAGATGAAGCCTGGTTTCAGGGCAATATTGTCGGTAAAACTTCAATGCAGTTTATGGATCAAGACTACACGCTGTATGATGTCACCCTGATTCATGATGAAGGCCAGCCGGCTACCTTGATCCGTGTAGCCACCCGCAATGACAAGCATAAAGATTTCCAGATTGGTCAATATATTCGGGGCAATCTGTGGATTCAGGCCAATATCTATCGAAAAGCAGCTTAAGCTGAATATCCAGATCGGAGGCTCATATTTTTATATGAGCCTCCTGTTTTTTATTTATTTTACTGCGATATTCTTTCAATTCTGATTATTTTTTATCCAAAATTAAAATCAGAATTAATGGATTTTGAATTCATTGAAAATAGATTTATCCACAGATTTAAATTCAAACAAATTCATTTTCAATGTTATCTTCAACTGAATAATCATATTAAAAACATCATAAAAATAATGACTTAATATAATAGTCCTATTTTTCTGAATATATTGAGGCCAGTTATTTAAATAAAATTAATACTTTATGAAGTTTAGTTAAGAATGTACTTTATTTAATCAATTTTTTATGGTAAAAATACGATCAACAAATAATCATTTACGATAAATAGATCGGATAATAAATATCTATGAAAATCGTTCAAGAAGAAAATTTACAGCAGGTTGAGCATCATCTTGGCTCGCGTTATCAGCTTGATATGATGTCATGCCTATTTTTCGTATTGGGTATGCTCATTTGCGGCTATATCTTACATAACTTTGTTTTTTAACCCGAATTAAATGATAAAAAAACCCGGCCAATTGCCGGGTTTTTTAATTCTCAAGGATTAAGCATTGCGTTTAGCAAAGTCATCCATGAAGTTTACCAATGCCTGTACACCTTCTAACGGTACGGCATTGTAAATGCTGGCACGCATACCACCTACTGAACGGTGGCCGGCAAGGTTAAGTAAATGGTTTTCTTTTGCGTCTTGCAGGAACTGTTTTTCAAGTTCAGGATTTGCCAGAGTAAATGGAACATTCATGATTGAACGGTTTTCTTTGGCAATCGGATTTGCATAGAAGTCGCTAGAATCGATATAGCCATAGAGCAATTCAGCTTTTTGCAGGTTCACTTTGTGAATCGCTTCTACACCGCCCTGTTCCAGTAACCATTCGAATACCAAACCAGATAAATACCACGCATAAGTTGATGGTGTGTTGACCATCGAACCGTTTTTCGCTTGATCTGCATATTTCAGGATGCTTGGAATTTCAGGTTTTGACTGATCAAGCAAATCTTCACGAATAATGACCAGTGTCAAACCTGCAGGGCCAATATTCTTTTGTGCACCGGCATAGATCAGACCGAATTTAGAAACATCAATCGGTGCAGACAAAATGCTTGAAGAGAAATCACATACAAGTGGCTTATCAGTTTCTGGCACATGGGCAAATTGCAGACCGCCAATGGTTTCATTATCTGCATAATGCACATAAGCGGCATCATCAGAAAGATTCCAAGTGCTTTGATCAGCAATCGCCAATTTACCATCTTCAGTTTTAATGCCTGCTTCAACCACATTGATGTCGCCATAGCGTTTAGCTTCTTTCAATGCTTTTTCAGACCAGATACCGGTACGGATATAGTCAGCTTTGTTGTTTTTACCCAGCAGGTTCAATGGAATTGCCGAGAATTGCAAAGATGCGCCACCCTGCAAGAACAGTACTTTATAGTTCTCAGGAATATTCATGAGCTTGCGAAGGTCTGCTTCTGCCTTTTCCGCAACTGCAACATAGTCTGCACTACGGTGGCTCATTTCCATGATCGAAAGACCTTTGCCCTGCCAGTCAAGCATTTCAGCTTGAGCCTTTTCAAGTACGGCAGTAGGTAATGCAGCAGGACCAGCACAGAAGTTGTACGCGCGCATGATTTTTCCTTTCAGAGTGAAACACAATAAAATGATGGCATTTAACCATATCTGGACGCCGCTTGCACAAAATTATTTCTATCCAAGAATGAAGATAGAGTCAAAAAACCAATCTAGATTCGGAGGATAATTTGAATACCTTTGATTTTTTACCCTAACCTTGTGATTTCATTTATGAGAAATTGCCTAGGTAAAAATATTCAATCTCATTCAATGCTTAGAACTATCAACTTGAAACTGGAGAAGTAAATCGCTTCGAATTACAACAATACTACAACTTAACCCATCCCTGCACTGCAAGCACTTGATTTATAATGCAGCTTAGACTGAATTAATGTGACTTTTACATTACCACTTTATGAATATGAAGAAAAATAAACAATGTGTCTGCTGGGGTCTGACTGTGCTTGCATCCATGATGTATGGCAGTTTTGCTTATGCACAAAGCATCAGCTTTCAGGATGCAGAACAACAATTGTTGCAACGTTCCTATAGTAGCCAGGCTTTTCAAAGTCTGGAGCAAGCGTCAAAACTTGAAGCAGAAGCGGTTAAAGGTATTGGCCTACCTCGTGTTGACCTGAATGTTCGTGCCTATGCCTTTCATAGTAAAGTCGATATTCCATTAAAGCAGTTTAAAAATAATCTGGAAAATTCACTCTCTCAAGGTGTAAATGGCCGGCTTAATGAGTGGGAAGCCAGTAATGGTGTGGATCTACCCGCAGGTATTACCGATCCACTGCGGGAAGGACTCAACAATACTATTCATAGCGGAGTAGGTCTGATTCCGGATACGTCTAATGTAGTCCTTGAAGATCAGGTGATTCGTCCCACTGTTTCCGTGATGATGCCACTATATACCGGAGGCCTCACCCGTAGTGCCAAAGAAATTGCCAATATTCAGTCAGGACGTAGCAAACTTAGCAATCAGCAGCAACAGGATACGCAGCGTTTTGAGCTGATTCAGTCTTACTTTAATGTTCAACTACAAAAACAGTTACTGGATTCGGCACTTTTTAATTCAAATGCCATGCAACAACATTATCGTAATGCCCTAAAACTGGAACAGCAGGGTTTTATTAGCAAAGGCCAGCGCATGCAGTTTGAAGTAGCACGCAATAATGCTGAACGCGCACAACAAAATGCCCAAGCCAATCTGAATGCTGCCCTATTTCAGCTGAATAACCTGTTGCTGGATAGCAATATCACCGAGCTAAGCACACCTTTGTTTGTGAATCGTGCTGAACCACAAAATGTGAATATTCTGCTCAGCAGTTTTAGCCAGAACTCTCCTCTGATCAAAAAAATGCAGATGGATACCGAGCTGGCCAAAGCCAATGTCAAAGCTCAGCAGGCCGCTAAAAAGCCAAATGTTTTTGCGTTTGGTGAATATAGTCTGGATCAACATCAAAACTGGATTGTAGGGGTTGCAGCACGTTATAATCTGTTCTCAGGTATTGATAAAAACAAGAATATTCAGGCTGCTGAACTAAAACGCTATGCCGCTGAACTCATGACGGCGCGTACCCAGCAGGAGATTGAAAACCTGATTTATAAATCATTTAGTGAAGCAGTCAGCGCCCAGCAAAGTGATGCTCTACTTCAGCAGAATCTGAAAGCAGCTCAGGAAAATCTGCGTATTCAGGAATTATCCTTTAAGGAAGATGTCGGGACAGCCACTCAGGTCATCGATGCCCAAAACATGCTCAGCAGTTTAAAGGCAGAAATGGCATTAAACGCTTATAAATATGTAGTATCTCTCGCGACCTTATTACAGAGCCATGGCTCAATTGTTGAATTTCCAAACTATATGCAACACGCCAACACCCACTATATTCGTTAATGGAGCCAGACATGACAGATGAGCAAAAGCCAGAACATCCTGTTGATGAACCGGCTTCAGAAATCAATTACAGTGAATCAGAGCCAGATAATCCTGCAAGCACAGAAAAAAAATCGCGCAAAAAATATCTGCTTTTAGCTTTAATTCCAGTGATTCTTGCTTTGATTGGGTTTGGCCTATGGAAAACCTATCAACCCAAAGAAATCGAGCTACAAGGCCGGGTTGAGGCAGAGACGGTTCAAGTGGCCACTAAAGTTCCAAGCCGGATTGAAAAGATTTATGTGCAGGAAGGCGATGACGTCAAGAAAGGCCAGGCGCTGGTGAAATTGCATAGTCCTGAAATTGAGGCGAAAAAGCAGCAGGCTTTAGCTACTTTACAGTCTGCATTAGCACTTCAGTCCACCGCAGAACGTGGTTCTCAGGAAGAAAATATCGCTTCTCTGTATGCCAACTGGCAGTCACTAAAAGCACAGGAGCAACTCGCTAAGACTTCCTATCAACGTGGAGCCAATCTATTTAAGGAAGGCGTTATTTCCCGCCAGCGCCGAGATGAACTGTTTGCAGCTTCACAATCTGCGTCGCAAATGACAGAAGCTGCGTATCAACAATATGCCCGGGCTAAACGCGGCAGTACACCAGAACAGAAAAGTTCTGCAGATGCTCAGGTCGATATAGCCCGTGCAGCAGTCGCTGAAGCCAATGCACTAGAAGCAGAAACTGAATTATTGGCACCGATTGATGGTACCGTCTCCAAAACCTATGGCAATGCCACTGAACTGGTGGCAACCGCAGTGCCAGTGGTCAGCCTGATCTCGGCAGAACGCTGGATTAGCCTGAATATTCGTGAAGACCAATATGCCGCTTTAGGTAAACAGCAACAGCTTGAAGGTTTTATTCCGGCACTGAATCAATCAGCCACTTTTAAAGTAAAAAATATTAGTGCTGAAGGTGAATTTGCCACCATTAAAACCACGCGCCAAACCGGCGGTTATGATGTCCGCAGTTTTAAATTTCATCTTGTGCCAGTCACTGAAATGCCTGAGTTAAAAGTCGGCATGAGCGTGCTGTTTAAATTGAAAGAGCCAAAATAAATGGCTTCTGGATTCTGGGCGGGTATTCAGCGTGAAATACGCTATTTATGCAGAGAGAAATGGGATCTGGCTCTAGTCCTGCTCGCCCCTGCCTGTATTCTGATTTTACTTGGTAGCATGTTTGCCAAAGGCAAACCGGATCATCTACCAATCGCCATTATTGATCAGGATCAAAGTAGCCTGAGCAGCAAGATTTATGATCATTTATCTTTGAATCATACCCTACACGTGCATACCGTTTCTGATCAAACGGTCGAAATCGAAAAATTATTAAACGAAAATAAAATCTGGGGCTATATTCATATTCCTACCGGAGCCGAGCAACGACTGGTCAAAGCTCAGGATGCTGAAATTAGTATTGCTTTTAATCAGAGTTATTTTAGTATCGGTAATACCATTTCTTCGGCTATGCTACTTAGCACCTTGCAGGCTCTGGCTGAGTTTACCGGTAAGCAGTATCTAGGCAACACGCTCCCCTATCTGGATGCACCTACACCGAATATTAAAATTTCCCCATTGTATAACCCACAGCTGAATTATGAATTTTATCTGGAGCCTTATATGGTGCCGGCAATTTTGCACTTGCTGTTATGTTGCTGTGTGGCTTTTGCTGTGGGTCAGGAAATTAAACGGCATACTGTTAGTCATTGGATTGCCCAACAAAACTTGTGGTCGGCACTGCTGTCTAAAAATCTGGTTTATGTAGCAATCTTTTGTTTATGGACCTGGGCTTGGATGTTTTGGCTGGTCGAAATTCGCGGCTGGTTTATTGCCGGGTCATTATGGCTAATTCTTCTGGCTCAAATACTGTTCTATAGTGCCTATGCCTTTATCAGTAGTGCTGTGGTTCTGGCTACTCAGGACCTAACCAAATCTTTTGGTCTACTAGCAGTTTATGGTGGTTCATCGCTCAGTTTTGCTGGGGTAACTTTACCTCTTAATAATGCTCCACTATTCACCCAGTTCTGGTCCAATATTATTCCTTATACACCCTATGCCAAATTACAGGCGGAGCAGTGGGTGATTGGCAGTCCGCTCTATCTTTCACTGCAACCGATATTCGTACTCATCATTTATGTCTTGCTTTATGCTGTACTGGCCTATGTCTTTCTCAAAAAAACAGCCAAAGGAGTGTCAGCATGAAATCACTTTGGAAAGCTTATTGCCAAACTTTCAAAGACATTATTAGCAATACCAGTATTTTTACCACGCTGATTTTATCAGTTCTGTTTTACAGCTTTTTCTATCCGACCGCATATAAGGCAGAACAGGCAGAAGCCTTGCCGATTATTATTGTTGACGAAGAGCAAAGTGCTTTAACCAATACCATTATCAGTCATGTCAGCCAAAGCCCTAATGTACAAATCAAGGCGGTGACTGGAAATTTTGCTGAAGCTAAACACTGGATGGAAACTCAAAAAGCCGATGGGATTTTATTATTACCAGATAATCTTTCACAATCTATCCGGCACGGTGAAAATGGCGGGATTGGGCTGTATTTAAGTGCTGCTAACTTTTTAATTACCAAACAGATTGGTTTGGGCTTGGTCTCTTCAGTAGAAAATACCTTAAGCGAATATGCGGAACGCTTTAGCGAGATTTCACACTTCTCTCCTGCACTCTCCATTCACCAGATTCCATTATTTAATACACTCTCTGGCTATGGTAGCTATGTGTTTCCCGCTGTTGCACCGTTGATCATTCATCAGACGATCTTTCTTGGCCTCAGTATGCTGATTGCGCTGTATCGGGAAAGTAGACAGAGGATTAATTTAACCACCTTATTCGGAATCAGTTTGGCGATTCTGACCATTGGATGTTTGGGCTGTTATTACCTGTTTGGTTTTACTTTCTGGTATTTTGATTATCCCCGTGGCGGAAATTTTTGGGGCATGCTGCTCGCTGTACCCATCTTTGTATTCTGCATGATTGGGATTACTACCTTGTTTGCCAGCTTTCTGGACATGCCAGAACGCGCCGGTCATATCATTGTTTTTACTTCGATTCCGCTCTTTATGCTTTCAGGAGTCGCCTGGCCGCATGCTGCCATGCCAGTCTGGGTCCAACTCATTGGGCAAGCCTTACCTTCGACCCAAATCGTGCAGATGTTTATTCAACTCAATCAGATGGGGGTGCCTACTTATATGGTTCTAGGAAAGCTTGCTTATCTATTGGTGATCAGCATCATCTGTATGAGCTTAGGCTATTATCGGCTACGCCCACGTTCTTAAATCCGGATTTACTCAGGCTATTCGCATTGAAAATTATTCACCAAATACCTGAATATTAAAGTTGCGGATTTTAGTACTGCCATTCGGCTGGTCAAAACTCACATCATACTGAACCAGGTTTTTTGGATAGGCAATTTCATAGCTGACCTTGTATTCACTCGGTTTGCCGTTATTTTCCTCGAAGCTCTTTCTCATGATAGTCTTGGACTTATATTCACCTTGCGGAATTGATCGTGAAAAACGCTTCATGATTTTTTCATTGTTTTGAAACTCTGCCTGCAACTTCGGCTCAAGCTGAGCTAAAAACTCGTCATATTTTCCATCACGCAAATCTTCATAAGCTACTTGCGCAGCCTTTTCCTGCCCAGGGCTCGGATCGGGCATACTGTCCATTGCATTATTACAGCCGCTAAGTGCAATAGCTGCGGTCAAAAGCATCAATCTGGTCTTCATTATTTATCTCTCATTTAGTCGATGTGTAAAAAAGGACGCCGAAGCGCCCTTTTTCATCAGTAGCAGAACTTATTCCTCTACTGTATTGTCATCATCTTTTTCAGCTTCTTGTGCATCAGTTACATCATCAGCTGCAGATTCAGTATTTTCCAATATTTCCAACTCATCTTCAACTGCTTCAATCGCTTCTACACCGACCAGTTTTTCATCTTCAGCCAGACGGATCAGACGAACACCTTGTGCATTACGACCAGTCTGTGCCACTTCAGAAGCACGGGTACGAACCAGTGTGCCACCATCAGAAATTAGCATCAGTTCTTTAGATGCGTCAATCGCAACTGCACCGACCAGTTCGCCATTACGCTCTGAGGTCTTGATAGCAATCACACCCTTACCGCCACGTTTCTTGGTTGGGAAGTCATCCACTGGGGTACGTTTACCATAACCATTTGCAGAAGCACACAGCACTTCACCGGTTTCAGGTACAACCACTAGAGATACGATACGACTAATGAAGTTAGCTTCAGTTGCATCTTCATCATCAGATTCAACATCTACATCTTCGACATCTTCAACTTGAGAAGCACCGATGGTCACGCGCATACCGCGTACACCTTTGGCTGAACGACCCATTGAACGTACGTCAGTCTCTGCGAAACGAATTGCTTTACCTTCGTTCGAGAACAACATGATTTGTTGTTCACCATCAGTAATCGCAACACCAATTAAGGTGTCATCGCCATTCAGTTCAATCGCACGTAAACCGTTTGAACGAACATTCGAGAATTGTTCCAGTTCTACACGTTTAATCGTGCCGTACTCAGTCGCCATAAACACATAGAAGTTCTTACGAACAGCTTCAGCCTGCTGAGCAAAGTCATTGATGATGTCATCATCAAGATCAGTGGTTGAAAGCGCTAAGCCCAATTCTTTCAACTGAACACGCAGTGCATCAGAAATATCATCTGCACCATCTTCAGATTCAGCAAGTGCAGATTCTAATGCAGCAAAGTGACTGTTAATCACTTCATTGGTTTGAAGCTGAGCAGCATTGGTCTTCACGAATGCTTTGAAGTCAGCCAGACGTTCTTTGAATTTCTTCGGTGCATCAATTACTGGCAAGATAGCAGTAATGGTTTCATTGTCATCCAATGGCAACAAGTTCACCATTGGGCGACCTTTAGCACCACGCGAAGCTTGTGGCACTTCATAAACTTTCAGACGATAAACCTTACCGACATTGGTGAAGCAAAGCACAGTGGCATGATTCGACGTCACCACCATATGCTGAATGTAATCATCTTCTTTCATGCTGGTTGCAGACTTACCACGACCACCACGACGCTGAGCAGCATAGTCAGATAATGGTTGAGTTTTCGCATAGCCTGTTTTTGAAACCGTAAGAACCATTTGCTCTTCAGGAATCAGATCTTCACGAGAGAAGTCGATACGAGACTCAACGATATCTGTTTTACGTGCATCGCCATATTGCTGAAGAATCAATGCTAGCTCTTCTTTAATGACGTTCATCAATAAGTTGAAGTCATTTAAAATGGCTGTGTATTCAGCAATTTGACCCAAGATTTCAGAGTATTCAGCTTGCAGTTTATCCTGCTCAAGACCGGTCAAGCGGTGCAAACGCAGTTCCATGATCGCGTTAACTTGAGTCGGAGATAAACGATACACATCGCCATCAATACCAAATGGACGCTCTGGATCTTCACCTTCAATTTCGTCCGGACGTACAGAAACAGCACCTGCTTTTTCGAGCAAGGCTGCCACACCGCCTGCTGCCCACTCACCTGCCTGTAAACGCTCACGCGCTTCAGCCGGGTTGGCAGAAGTTTTGATGGTTTCGATGATGGCATCAATATTTGCCAGAGCAACGGTTAAACCTTCTAAAATATGACCACGTTCACGTGCTTTGCGCAGTTCGTACATGGTACGACGTGTCACGACTTCTTGACGATGACGGATGAATGCCGCAATGATGTCTTTCAGGTTCATCAACTTCGGCTGGCCGTTGTCCAGACACACCATATTGATGCTGAAAGAATTTTCTAACTGTGTATTCTGGAACAGGTTATTGACGATGACTTCAGCATTTTCACCACGCTTCAGGTCAATCGCAATACGCATCCCTTCCTTGTCCGATTCATCACGGAGTTCAGAAATACCTTCAAGTTTTTTCTCTTTGACCAGCTCGGCAATACGTTCAATCGTTTTCGCTTTGTTAACCTGATAAGGAATTTCCGTGAAGACAATCGTAGTACGGCCAGATTTAGCATCTTCTTCAAAGTGATATTTACCACGAATATGTAAACGGCCTTTACCGGTGCGATAGGCATCCACGATGCCTGACTTACCGTAAATAATGCCACCTGTCGGGAAATCTGGACCGGAAATATATTCCATCAATCCTTCGATGCTGATATTCGGATTATCTGCATAAGCCAGACATGCATTCACTACTTCAGTCATGTTGTGTGGCGCCATATTGGTCGCCATACCGACTGCAATACCAGCCGCACCATTCACCAACAGGTTTGGAATACGGGTTGGCATGACTTGCGGAATACGCTCAGAACCGTCGTAGTTATCTTCCCAGTCAACTGTATCTTTTTCCAGATCAGCCAATAATTCATGGGTCAGCTTACGCATACGAACTTCGGTATAACGCATTGCCGCAGCGCTATCGCCATCGATCGAACCAAAGTTCCCTTGACCATCAACCAATTGGTAGCGCAGACTAAAGTCCTGAGCCATACGGACAATGGTTTCATAAACAGCAGAATCACCATGTGGGTGATATTTACCGATGACATCACCTACAACACGGGCAGACTTCTTGTAAGCTTTGTTGTAGTCATTGCCCAATTCGTGCATTGCGAAAAGCACACGACGATGAACAGGTTTTAGACCATCTCGTACATCCGGCAAGGCACGTGAAACAATCACGCTCATTGCATAGTCTAAATACGAGTGCTTGAGTTCATCCTCAATGGCAATCGGTCTAATTTCCGATACGCTCATGCATACTCCTTATTCTACAAGCCAAATTTGGCTTGCATTTATATGTCGTAAATCCAGCTATAAATCGGCTCAAAAAAAGCTGAACCAATATTAAAATTTAGTCGTACAGTATAGCATAATCTAGGCTAAATTTACCTGTTTCAGCCCCAACTATCCACAGGATTTTTAGTAGAAATTTTAATCACTTCACAATATTTTGATATTAAAAAACCTCTGCTTGCAGAGGTTCATTTTTTTCTTTAAAAAAGCAAGTCACTTAAATATGAAGTTTAGAATCTATATCGGACAAATCATCTTCAGCTATGACCTGACTAGTTGATTTTGTCACAGTACAATCTTGCTTCATTAATGGATAAGCGACCAGGAATAAGCCGATAATAAGCGGAAATTCGTATAGTTCTTCCATCAAATCTTTATAGATAAAATCTGTAAAAATAAAATGAATAAAAAACCGATTATGTTCAATGCCATCAGACATCAGCAAGCCAATGAAAGCTAATATGAGTGCCCAAATTGGAAGTGATACATGCTTAAACTTATAAGCAATTTCTTGACGCAAAGGTGCTAAAAACAGCATAAACACCACGGGTGCAATCACAAGAACCGAAATACCACGGAAATAGATTTTTGGCACTTCCGGGAAATAGTCACGTCCCCAGCTGGTACTTCTACCAAACAGCATAATCCACCATGCAACTGACCAGAGCCAAAATTGTTTTTGACCTTTACTTAATTCAAATGGACGGATATAGAAAAAACTAAATACGGCAAAACCAAACAACATTAATGCTTGAATTGACTCAACTGCTGTAACCGTCATACCTCCTAACAAAGGAAGGTGCAGACTCGGGAGAAAAGGGAAAATCAAACAGCAGATCATCATTACCAAAATACTGACTGGTAACTGAAAATCAAATTTCACGAACACTCCGCCAAATGGCAAGCTTAATAAAAGCTTAATATTAACACAAAATATACAATAGCCAAAATTTCGAGTCAGAAATGGACGACTTGTTAGTTAGATTAATTATTTAGATTAAAAAAAAGAAAAACGCTCCTAAAGGAGCGTTTTTTTGAAACTGATTCAGAAATTAGATTTTAGAAACCAATTCAGGAATTACAGTGTTCAGGTCACCTACTAACCAGTAGTCTGCTACTGCATTAATTGGAGCTTCTTCATCTTTGTTGATCGCAACGATCACTTTAGATTCTTTCATACCTGCCAAGTGCTGGATCGCACCAGAGATACCTACAGCGATGTACAGGTCAGGTGCAACGATCTTACCAGTTTGACCAACCTGCATATCGTTAGGAACGAAACCAGCATCAACTGCAGCACGTGAAGCACCTTGAGCAGCGCCAAGTTTGTCAGCTAGTGGATCAAGGATTTTGTGGTAGTTCTCACCAGAACCTACACCACGACCACCAGAAACCACGATACGAGCAGCTGTCAATTCAGGACGTTCAGATTTAACGATTTCTTCATTAATGAACTTAGAAATACCAGCATCACCAGTAGAAGCAGCAGCTTCAACCGCAGCAGAACCACCTTCAGCAGCAACCGCATCAAATGCAGTACCACGAACAGTTGCAACGATTACTGATTCAGAAGACTCAACAGTTGCAATCGCGTTACCTGCATAGATCGGACGCTTGAATGTATTTGCAGAATCAACAGCGATGATGTCTGTGATCATGCTGACATCAAGAAGTGCAGCAGCGCGTGGCAGAATGTTTTTGCCAGTTGTAGTAGAAGCAGCAAGGATATGGTTGTAGCCTTTACCTAATTCTGCAACCAGTTTTGCTACGTTTTCAGCCAGTTGGTTTGCATAAGCAGCGTCGTCAGCAAGTAAAACTTTGCTTACACCCGCAACTTTAGCTGCCTGATCAGCAACTGCTTGAGCGCCAGAACCAGCAACCAATACAGTGATATCACCACCGATTTTTTGCGCCGCAGCAACAACGTTTAAAGTAGCAGCGTTAAGTGCTTTGTTGTCGTGCTCAGCGATTACTAAAATACTCATGATTTTTATCCTTCTGTATTAGATCACTTTCGCTTCGTTTTTCAATTTTTCTACAAGTTCGTCTACAGACTTCACTTGTACGCCAGCTTTACGCTCTGCAGGAGATTCAACTTTTACTGTTTTCAGTTTAGTTGTAGTAGTTACACCGAAATCTGCAGGTGACTTAGTATCAAGCGGTTTTTTACGCGCTTTCATGATGTTTGGAAGAGCTGCATAACGTGGCTCGTTCAAACGTAAGTCAGTAGTTACGATCGCTGGAAGTGATAATTCAACAGTTTGTAGACCACCGTCGACTTCACGAGTCACTTGTACTTTGTCGCCTTCAACTTTAACTTCTGAAGCGAATGTACCTTGACCTGCACCTAGAAGTGCACCAAGCATCTGGCCAACCTGGTTAGAGTCGTCATCAATTGCTTGTTTACCAAGAAGGATCAATTGTGGTTGTTCAGCTTCAACAACACCTTTTAGAATTTTAGCAACTTCTAGCGCACCTAATTGGCTGTCATCAGCTTCAACCAGAATACCGCGGTCAGCACCAAGCGCCATTGCAGAACGGATTTGTTCTTGAGCTTCTTTAGGACCAATAGAAACAACAACGATTTCTGAAACAGTTCCTTTTTCTTTTAAACGAACCGCTTCTTCCACCGCGATTTCACAGAATGGGTTAATTGACATTTTAACGTTTGTTAAGTCAACACCACTGTTGTCCGGCTTAACGCGAACCTTAACGTTGGCATCAACCACACGTTTTACAGCAACAAGAGCCTTCATGTAATCCTCGGCTGTTTTAGCAAATGTAAATGTTGAGAAAAGTTATAATAACTCTTCACTTAAATTTTTTAGGTGCCCTATCTTGCAATGTGCACGGCATTTCGGTCAAGTCACAATTCAACAAAGAGCTGTAAAAATGCGTAATTTTCCTTGAACGATGCGTTCACAATTAATCCGTATCGATTTATTACAATGAATTTTATTAATATTTAATAAAATTTAACCTTTGATTTTTATTATGTTTTTATTTGATGAAACACATCAGAACTTTTGATTTCTGCTTATTAAATGTACAAATCTGTCCTTAGATTTGTGGAAAATGACTTATATTTAAAAATGACCGCTTTGGTCAGTTTGGACATAAAGCGAAATTAGTCAGGATTTATTCTGCATATCTGCTCAATTTACTCCGCTTTATTTTGCTGGGCAAGTCTAAAAATTGGGTTGTCATCAATCTATAAATATAAAAAAAGCATACTGGGAGCAGTATGCTTTTTTAAAATACACCATTGCTTAATTAATAATTAACCAGCTTGCAGCAAGGGCAAGTAAACCACCTGAGGTGCCATCAACCCATTTCTGTTTACGTTCATCAATTTGTGTATTGCGGGTAATTCTGCTGAACAGAATGCTGAGAGCACAATAAACAATGAAAATCATGCCGATAAAAATAAAAGAGAGAATTAAGCCTTGGCTCACTGTATTTCCGCTTTTATCAATAAACTGCGGCAAGATCGCAAAATAGATCAGCATGCCTTTAGGATTGAGTAAGGCCGTAAAGAAGCCTTTTTTCACTGGATTAGCAGCAGATTTTTTCTCAATTTTCATTGAGTTTTTACTAAATACTGATTTCAACAGACTACAAGCCAGATAGAGCAAATAAGCAATACCCAACCAGCGAATCGCTTCAAACAATACCGGAAAAGACACGATAATCGCTGCGATTCCTATTGCTACGAAAATGGAATGTACCAGATAGCCTGAACAGATCCCGATGGTTGCCATCATGCCTGCTTTTGCATCTTTACCCATCACTTGAGACAGGATAAACAGCATATCTGGTCCAGGTGTAAAAATCAGGGGAAGCACGGTTAGTGCAAAAAGTGCAAATACAGACATTTCCTTTTCCTTTAAATCTTCGGAAAGTGGAATTAGTATCTGCGAATTTTTACAAAATAGGCTTTCAATTTATTTTATAATAAGTATTATTTTTCGAATTATATTCTAATTTATGAAAATATCTTCCAAGTCTGTGCGAGTAAAACTTGATCGAATTGATAAAAATATCATTCATCACTTGCAAGCCAATGGTCGTATTCAGAACAACGATCTGGCACGTGAAATTGGACTATCCCCTTCTTCCTGTCTGCGCCGGGTAAAGTTGCTTGAAGATGCGGGCGTGATCCAGAATTACACCACCATTGTCGATTCACAGAAAATCGGTTTTCAGTTGATTCTGTTTTCACGGATTTGGCTGGTGGGTCAGGATGCAGAGACGATTGATACCTTTATTGAAGCAATGAAGGAACTACCGCAAGTGATGGAGTGTTATATCATTCTAGGCGAATGTGATGCGATGTTAAAAGTTGTAGTGCCTGATCTGGAAAGTTACCGCCAATTTCAGTCCACACATTTGACCAAGAAAAATGGCATTACCAGTGTCAAAACAGATTTACCCAGCCAGATCATCAAGCAAAGTTTTCAGTTACCGCTGGATGACTTATAAAATATTTTAGCAATAAAAAAGGATGACCTTGGTCATCCTTCATATTTATTAAACTTGCAAAAAGTCACGATGTACATGACTCAGTTCAATCAGTTCATAAGACTTCAGATCGAAAATATTCCAGATTTCGAGCGCATCTTCTTTCAGGTCAACAGCTTGACTGGCTCGCTGCGTGGTCTGCCATTGCAGATCAGAAATCCATAGATAATACTGGTCTGCCTCAGGATTATAAGCCTGCATTTTCCCTTCTGCATTAATCCCCTGCACGATTGCGCCTTCAGGCAAAACGGCTTCAATGGTGGGCAAGCTAATCTCAACAAAATGTTTAATCTGGCGTAAACCATAACCCGCAAACATATCTTTTTGGGCTGGGCTTAACTGCGCATACTTTTGTTGTATATCCGGGATAATTGCTGTGTCCATAAAAATTCCAGTATCGAGATCGCTGATTTTCTTTTAAAAATTGATTACTATTTATACTTATATCCGAAAACAGCCATTTGAAAAATAAGACAATAGTGAAATATCTTTCAAACAGTCTGTTCAAGTCATATTTTGAGCATGATACATGACAGTTTTATGCCATGAATCCTAATCATCCGACAAGCGGAAGAAAACTTTAAATTTTTCCTATTCTTTATGCTGTGCCCGCGGATGCGCCTGATCATAAATCTGCGCAAGTCGATCAAAATCAATATGAGTATAAATTTGTGTAGTACTCAAATTGCTATGCCCCAACATTTCCTGAACGGCACGAAGATCACCACTATTCGACAGCATATGGCTGGCAAAACAATGCCGTAACAAATGCGGATGCAGGTCAACATTAACCCCTGCACGCTGTGCCTGAAACTTGACCCGGTTTTCAATTTGCCGTGCACCGAGCGGATTGCCTTTTTGGGTGATAAATACATTCGCGTCAGGTACAAAATCGCCATTCCAGAGCGGATAAATTTTTAGCCATTCCATCAGACTATCTTTGGCTCTTGAACCAAAAGGCACCACCCGGGTTTTATTGCCTTTACCGGTAATACGGAGGAGCTGACGATTAAAATCAACATCCTTGATTCTTAAGCTCTGAATTTCTGCCAAACGTAAACCACTGGAATAGAGTAATTCCAGAATTGCCTTATCTCTCAACCACATTTGTTGCTGCGCTTCGGTTTCTGGAGCAGGCTGGTCCAGAATCTGGTTCACAGTTTCAATATCGACCATACCCGGTAAAGGACGTGACTGACGTTTCAACTGAAAATCATCAGCCGGATTAAACGCCAGATACTGCGCCTGCTCTGCCCATTTCATGAACTGGCGAATCGAAGAGAGCATCCGCTGCAAGCTACTCGAACTTAATCCGTGCTGCTCGACTTTTTCAGCCAGAAATTGACGTAAATCTGTGGCTTCCACATCATTGAGTGCAAGTTGTTGTACTGCGCAGAATTCCAGAAAATCAGCCACATCACGTTCATAGGCCTGCAAGGTATGTTTAGACTGATTCTGGATCTCACGTTCTTTGAGCCAGATTTCGAGCAAGTCTTTTGCAGAAAGCTTTACTTGCTCCATTCAATTGACTCCAGCCAGGCTTCAATCAGTTCTGCGGTCTGTACTGGATGAGTCGCCGCAAAGAAATGTTCCCCGCCTTGAATTACATGCAAATTTGCATGTTTAAAATTTTGCTTTAAGCATTGCCCCACCTGAACGGTACTTAAAGCGTCTTGGTCACCCCAGATCAGTAGAACTGGAATCTCAAGATTGCTTAACTGTTTCAGGCTAAATATTGTTTGATCTTGTAAAAACCAGTCAGGAACATCTTTAAACTGCTCGCGATAATCTATCCGCCAGTCACCATAACCGAACTGGGATAGATCCAGACCACCTGAAGTTGCCAATAAAACCAGTCCTTTGACTTTCTGTGGATGATGCAGTGCAATTGCAACTGCCAATACTCCACCCATAGATTGAGCAACCAGAATTGAATCATCTTCAATCTGCTCTGTGATGAATTCCTGCAGATCATGAAGATTTTGAATAGTCGAATCTGGTTCTACCCCATCGAAGCCCGGATATGCCAATATTTTTGTAGATTGATCTGTTTTTAAATGAGCCAACAAGGGTTGCCAAAAGTCTCGGCTGCCTGATGCACCCGGTAAAAACACAAGCTGATTCATAGCAGTGTTGTGATATCAATTAAATATGGAATTCATCCTATCATAAAAAAGCACCGTACTATGTGCGGTGCTTTTTAGAGAAATAAATGTTGAGATTAACCCTGGAAGTAGCGCAAGTCCAGTCGACCTTCATAAACATTGGCGGTTGGACCTGTCATCCAGACCACATCACCTTCTTTCCATTCAATCTGCAATTTACCACCCGCAAGTTCAATTTCGACCTTGCTAGATAACAAACCACGGCGCATACCAGACACTGCTGCAGCACAGGCACCTGTACCACAAGCCAGTGTTTCGCCTACACCACGCTCATAAACACGTAAACGAGCATGCTTTTCATCAATGATCTGCATAAATCCAGCATTAACGCGTGCCGGGAAACGCACATGGGATTCCACCTGTGGACCAATCTTAGCCACATCGGCAGTCAATACATCCGGAACAATCGTCACTGCATGTGGATTCCCCATATTGACCACATCAATCGTCAGCTTCTCTCCACCCGCCAGATCGATGTCATACAGATTTTCCGGTTCTTCTGCCACAAATGGAATTTCCTGAGGCAGGAATTTTGGATAACCCATATTCACTCGCACCCAGCCATTGGCACCGAGTTCAGGTTCCACGATTCCAGCTTTGGTCTGTACCTTGATTTTGGTTTTAGTGGTCAATTGACGTTCATGCACGAAACGGGCAAAACAGCGTACACCATTGCCGCACTGCTCAACCTCAGAACCATCCGCATTAAAAATACGGTATTTAAAATCTGCACTTGGAATATCAGGCGGTTCAACAATCAAGAGCTGGTCAAAACCCACACCAAAGTTACGATTTGCCAAGCGCTGAATAGTGAGAGTATCCAGATAAGCACGCTGGCTAATCAGGTCTACCACCATAAAGTCATTGCCCAGACCATGCATCTTGGTAAATTCAAGCAACATTACTCAGTCTCCTTAAGGCAATAAACGCTCACGTTCCCAAAGTGATTCAACCGTTTCACGCTCACGAATCAGATGAGCCTGATCACCATCCACCATCACTTCAGCAGCACGGCCACGGCTGTTATAGTTCGAACTCATTACGAAACCATATGCACCAGCACCCAGTACTGCCAGCACATCATTTTCTTTAATGGCAAGCTCACGTTCCTTACCCAGAAAATCGCCAGTTTCACAGATTGCGCCCACCACATCCCATTCTTTTGTTTCCATATCCGTATGCGGTGTCACGGATTGAATATCCATCCATGCTTCATATAAAGCTGGACGAATCAGGTCATTCATCGCGGCATCAATGATGGCAAAGTTACGGTGATTGGTTGGTTTCAGTAGATCCACTTTGGTCAGTAAAACACCTGCATTGGCAGAGATACTACGACCCGGCTCCATATAAACTTTCAGGCCCAGTTTTTCTAAAGCCGGACGCATGGCATTGGCATATTCTTCAACCGATGGCGGTGTTTCATCTTTATATGTCACACCTAGACCACCACCGATATCGATGTGTTTCAAGTTGATGCCCATGTCTTTCAGCTTGTCGATCATAACAATGACACGATCCAGCGCATCAACAAAAGGTTGAGTTTCAGTCAACTGCGAACCGATATGACAGTCAATCCCGACCACTTCAAGATTTGGCAATGATGCTGCATAAGCATAGGTATCAAATACGCTATCTGATGGAATACCAAATTTGTTTTCTTTTAAGCCTGTTGAAATATATGGATGGGTTTTGGCATCGACATCCGGATTCACACGTAGTGAAATTGGCGCTTTAACATTAAGTTCAGCCGCTACTTTCTGAATACGGTCCAGTTCGGCATATGACTCGACATTAAAACAGGCGATGCCTACTTCCAATGCCTTTTTAATATCTGCTTCTGATTTACCCAGACCTGAGAATACGATTTTTGAAGGTTCACCACCGGCTTTCAATACACGAGCCAGTTCACCACCAGTCACGATATCAAAACCAGCACCCTGCTTGGCTAATACATTCAATACCGCAAGATTAGAGTTTGACTTTACCGCAAAACAGATTTGATGATCGATAAAGCTAAAAGCACGGTCCATATCCAGATAATGCTTTTCAAAAGTTGCTTTTGAATAAACATAAAGTGGTGTGCCAAATTGCTCTGCGAGCTGTTGCAGTGAACATTGCTCAGCATGCAATACCCCATTAATGCGGGTGAAACTCATGAATGTATCCTTTCTCTGAAAGTCTTAAGGAGATGGTGTTGAATCGGATTCAGCGAGCGCTTCAAACTGCTGCTTGACTGGCGCATCCTGTTGTTCATCTGATACTTGCGGTGCAGATTCAGTATTTTTATAGAGTAAATACTTGGCACGTTTATCGTAGTTTGGATCATTGGGAAGATGTAAAGCTCCCGACTGCCCACAACCGACCAAGGCAAAACCGACTGTAATTAAACTGATGTAGCAAATGATCTGACGCATCTGACCACCTATATGAGTATTTTCGATGAAGTATAACGCGATCATCCGCATGACCAAAGCGCTAAACGCTAGAGAGTATATTCAGACATAAAAAAACGCCAGCAGATCGCTGACGTTTTTATTGATATGGATTATTTATGTTTCTGTTTATAGAAGCCTAAATATCCAATAATCAGTAAAATGAACCAGACCGGGCTGACCATCAAGGCACGACGGGTATCATCTTCCAGCGATAACACACCAATCATGCCGACAAAGAAAATAATCACGATCCAGCAAGTCACCAATCCACCAGGCAGCTTGAATATGGATTGAGCATGCAATTCTGGACGAGTACGGTAATAGATCATGTAGCTCCAGATAATGATCAGCCATACACAGATAAAAAAAATGGTCGATAGAGTCGTTGCTAAGGTAAATGCTTCAACCGTATTCGGCACGAAGTACTGTAATGCTGCACCGAGCAATAAACAGATCGCAGAGAAATACAATGCATTCGCTGGAACGGCGCGCGAATTCAAACGACCAAAGGCTTTAGGTGCCTGTTCTTCCCGAGACAAACCAAACAGCATACGGCTGGTCGAGAACACCCCACTGTTCATTGATGACATTACTGATGACAGCACCACCAGGTTCATGATGATTGCTGCCGCCGCAATACCGGCCTGACTGAACAGATTCACGAACGGAGAAACATTTGGATTGATCTGATCCCATGGTGTCACTGACATCACAATGATCAGAGCAAGCACATAGAAAATAATGATACGGATCGGAATCGAGTTCACCGCTTTCGGCAGGTTACGCTCTGGATCTTTGGTTTCAGCAGCCGTAGTACCAACCAGCTCTACACCTACAAAGGCGAAAATCGCAATTTGGAAACCAGCCAGGAAACCCATAGTCCCAGTCGGAAATAAACCGCCATGATCCCAGATATGGGCAAATGAAGCGACCGTACCTGCATCATTTGTGAAGCCAGTAAAGATCATCCATAAACCTACAGCGATCAGTACAATAATGGCGATAATCTTGATCAGGGCAAACCAGAACTCCATTTCACCAAACAGTTTCACGGTTGCCAGGTTCAATCCCATGATGAAGACAATAGAGGCAATACTGATCAGCACACCTTCGCCCGGAGTAAATGGCAGACCGTTATTAAAGAATTGCAAGTAATAGATAATGGCTGACAAATCCGCGATACCAATCGTGATCCAGCATAACCAGTACGTCCAGCCGACAAAATAACCTGCCCATGGCCCGATCAGATCGGTGGCAAAATCGATAAAAGATTTATATTGCAGATTGGATAATAATAATTCACCCAAAGCGCGCATGACCAGAAACACCATAAAACCGATGATCATATAAATCACCAGAATAGATGGTCCTGCCAAGCTAATGGTTTTCCCTGAACCCATAAACAGGCCGGTGCCAATCGCACCCCCAATGGCAATTAACTGCAGGTGCCGGTTGGATAAACTACGCTGTAGCTCACCATCTTCCGATGATGAGTGACTATATTTTTCTGACATTATTTCATTTCAACTTTGAGTTTTAATCGCGACAAATTAACGTAAAAAACCCGGAATACAAAAAGAAAATTCGCATCATTTGTATTTTCCAACTAATCTTGCAAGTTAATTTATTTTTCTTATATCAATATTCATTTATCTTTAGTCTTAGTTTTAAGGCGCGATGAATACAGGATTTTTCTTGTCAAAGCGCTGAAACTATGTAAAAAATAGAATACAAATCCGCCAATATTCGCGTTTAGGATGAGCGCGCATGGCATAGCAATTGCTTTTCAATCAACATCTCAAATAAAGCTGACACGGATAAATAAGAAGAAATTTATGCAAAATTTACAAAGCATCATGGAAACCGTCAGTGGCTGGGTCTGGGGCCCTTATATGCTGGTCCTCATTGTCGGGACCGGTATATTCCTGACCTTCCGCCTGCTGTTCTGGCAGTTCCGCATGTTGCCACTGGCCTTTAAACAGGTTTTTGGCAAACACCCTTCGCATGAAGGTGATATTTCCCAGTTTGGCTCACTCATGACCGCACTGTCAGCTACCATCGGTACCGGTAATATTGCCGGTGTGGCAACTGCCTGTGTACTGGGCGGCCCAGGGGCCGTATTCTGGATGTGGATGACTGCCCTGTTCGGAATGGCAACCAAATATGGCGAAGGCGTACTGGCCGTCAAATACAGGGTTAAAAATGAACGCGGTGAAATGTCTGGCGGTCCAATGTATTACATTGAGCGCGGCCTGAAATGGAAATGGCTGGCACTAATCTTTGCATTCTTTGGTGCTGTAGCGTCTTTTGGAATTGGTAGTTCTGTTCAATCTAATACCGTTGCACTTGCGGTAGAAAATGGTTTCGGTCTGGAAACCTGGGTTACAGGTATCGTGATTACTGCGTTTTCTGCACTGGTGATTCTGGGCGGGATTAAGTGGATTTCTAGGGCTGCCTCTTTCATCGTTCCAATTATGGCGATTGGCTATGTAGTGGGCGGTCTGATCATTATTTTCACCCATCTCGATTTAGTGGGCCCTGCACTGAAAATGATTTTCACCTATGCCTTTACTGGTGAAGCTGCTGTAGGTGGTGCAATTGGTGCGGCAATTCGTTATGGTGTCGCGCGTGGTGTCTTCTCGAATGAAGCTGGTATGGGTTCGGCACCGATTGCCGCTGCTGCTGCAAAAACCGATCATCCTGCGCGCCAAGGTCTAGTGTCTATGACCGGAACTTTTATTGACACGATTATTGTCTGTTCGATTACGGGTATTGTCCTGGTGATGGGCTTCATCATGGCCGGCAGTGATTTTGGTGGACAAACCGGTGCTGTTCTGACCGTTTCTACATTTAACAAACTGCTGCCAGGTGTTGGTGGCTGGATCGTGACCTTCGGTATTATCTTCTTCGCCTATTCTACCATTTTAGGCTGGAGCTACTACGGGGAAAAATGTGCAACTTATCTGCTCGGTGAGAAATTTGTATTCCCTTATCGCATCATCTATATCCTGTCAGTATTTATTGGCTGTGTCGCGACACTGGATCTGGTGTGGCTGTTTGCAGATACCTTCAACGGTTTGATGGCAATTCCAAACTTGATCGGCCTGTTACTGCTGTCTGGGGTGATCGTGAAAGAATCCAAAGATTTTATTGCTCGCCGTAAATCAGGTGAACTGTATTAATAAAATTTAAAACCCTTAATAAAAAAGCCACGTTCATCGTGGCTTTTTTATTAGTTAAGTTTGCTAAAAATATCAGTTCAAACGGCCAAAAAATCCATCGTCATCATCATGAGCTTGATTTAGATTTAAGAACTCTTCACGATCGGCTTCAATTTCCAGCGCAGTTTCTAGAGATAATACAAAGAACAGCACTCCCGGAATCCTCATTTCCCCTTCGGCATCTTCCAGATGCTCACTGACCATTTGGTAAATTGGATTAGCTTCATCAAATGGCACATCGATATAAAGATCACCTGAATAACTTTCAATCACACCAGGCTGTTCTATACCCATACAGGGTGCAAAGTTAATTTGGCGTTGCTTCAGCCATTCCACTAGGTTCTGCCGCAAATGATAGGACTCAGCATCTGCATTTTCATGTTCGTAATTTTCAAAATGTACAAATAATACATCACGGTCTTTTTCACGTGCGATTGCATCGATATGTTTTAAAAGTTGTGGCATGTCAGGCTTCCTGTACCCGTGATGAATTTTCTCATTATAGGAGGTATTTCACTTTCATGTAGGATGGTGAATTCATAAGCGTCATATGCTGACGTAAATCACTGACTTTTTCAGCCAAAGGTCTTGGTTTTCAGTCTCATTCACCGCTATGCTGTAGCCCCTATTCCCAATATTTATTTTCGGAAATTATGGCTAAAGCAAAAAGTGTGTATCGTTGTGAACAATGTGGAGCAGACCATCCCAAATGGGCGGGTCAGTGTTCTGAATGTGGGGAATGGAACAGTCTGGTAGAAGTCAGTATTGTGCCAGCAACGACACATCGTGCTCAGCCAAAAATTGGCGGATATGCCGGTCAGGCAGCTGCGATTACCACTTTAAATAAAGTCTCCGTTTCACATGAAACCCGGTTGCAAACAGGGATTGGTGAGTTTGACCGAGTCTTAGGCGGTGGTCTGGTCACAGGTTCTGTGGTGCTGATTGGTGGTGACCCGGGGATTGGTAAGTCAACTATCTTATTGCAAACCGCAACTCACATGGCAGCGGGTAATAGCTCAGCCCTGTATGTCACAGGTGAAGAATCCCTGTCTCAGGTGGCATTACGCGCCCAGCGTCTGGACTTGCCAACCGACCAGCTGAAAGTCATGGCAGAAACCTGTGTGGAACGCATTTGCGAGGTGCTTGCACAGGAACGTCCTGCTGTTGCGATTCTGGACTCGATTCAGACTTTATATACCGAAACCTTGCAGTCTGCGCCAGGTGGAGTCTCACAGATCCGTGAGTCTGCCGCCCTATTGACCCGTTTCGCCAAAAATAGCGGCACTGCCCTGTTTATTGTCGGTCATGTAACTAAAGAAGGTGCCTTAGCAGGTCCACGTGTACTGGAACATATGGTGGACTGTGTGCTGTATTTTGAAGGCCAGTCGGATTCTCGTTATCGCATGATCCGCGCAGTCAAAAACCGTTTCGGTGCAGTCAATGAACTTGGCGTCTTTGGCATGACCGATAAAGGTCTGCGTGAAGTGGCCAATCCATCTGCCATATTCCTCAGTCGTTATGATGAAGCGATTCCAGGTTCCATCGTCATGATTAGCCGCGAAGGGACTCGCCCACTCCTGGTTGAAGTTCAGGCGTTGGTCGATGATGCCCATGGCCAGCCACGCCGTGTAGCCTTGGGTCTAGAACAAAACCGTCTGAATATGCTGCTTGCCGTAATGCACCGTCATGGTGGCGTACAAACTTCTGGTCAGGATGTCTATGTCAATATCGTCGGTGGTTTAAAGATTACTGAAACCGGTTCTGACTTGGCTGTACTTTTAGCCTGTGCATCCAGTATCCGGACCAAAGCCTTGCCTCAGCAACTGGCTGTTTTTGGTGAAGTTGGCCTATCTGGCGAAATTCGTCCGGTACCGAATGGTCAGGAACGTCTGAAAGAAGCCGTCAAACACGGTTTTAAATATATTATTTTGCCGCGTGCCAATGCACCGCAAAAACCGATTCCCGGCGTGCAGGTCATTGCTGTAGCCCGATTGCATGAAGCCCTGAGTGAAGCTATGAGCCTAAGTGACGAACTCAATTAGTTTTAATCGATAAATCTTGCGAAAAGCCTAAAAAAATACACATTTTTGATTGAAATCCCCTATAAAGCCTATATAAATAGAGTATTCAAATAAGTTTTTTTCACATAGGAAAATTGAATGGAAGTTCGACAGCGTGGTTTGATTGCAGGTCTTTTAACAGCAGCATTACTGGTTGCTCCTTTAACTGCTGAAGCAAAGCGTGCCGGTGGCGGTAAAAGCCATGGTATGCAACGTTCTGCTGCGCCTACTCAATCTTATCAACAACCTCGTCAAGCTGCGCCAGCACAACAGGCTCCAGCCGCTGGTGCTGCAACTCAGCAAAGATCTGGCCCAGGCGTAGGTAGTATGGTTGCTGCCGGTGTAGCCGGTGCTGCCGTGGGTGCAGTTGCTGCCAATGCGCTGGCTGATGACAAAGAAGTACAAGCGGCTTCTGAAGCTCAAGCAGCTCAACAGCAACAAGAGGAAAAAGGTGGTATTCCTGGCTGGATCTGGATTTTACTTGCTGCCGCTGTTGCCTTCTTCATTTTCCGTAAGATGGGCGCAAAAAAAAAAGTAGCTTCTAATCCATACGCTCCAAATAGTGGTGCTGGTCATTCAGCACCATTTGGTCAGACACCTCCTCGCGGTGGTGACAATACCAATATTTTTGGCCAGAACGTGGGTGGTAGCACGCCAAGCACAAATGCTCCGTTTGGTTCAGCTCCGGTAAATAACGCGCCATTTGGTGCAGCCTATACCAATAGCGGCAACCAGCTTCCAGATGGTACAGAACCTGCGACTTTCTTACGTGTGGCACGTCAACGTTTCAACCACATTCAGTCAATGAATACGGCGAGCAACATTTCAGAAATTAAACGTTACTTGACCCCTGATCTTTACCAGTCGATGTATAACGACATTATGGCAAATCAGGATCAGGACGTAGCTGAGTTCTCTAACCTGAATGCAATGGTGGTAGATTCATCGAATGAGAATGGTCAATATGTAGTAAGCGTACGCTTCACTGGCACTGTAAGTGAAGACCTGAATAGCCAACCTCAACCGTTTGCTGAAATCTGGCACTTTGTCAAACCTGCCGGTTCTCAGCAAGATTGGATGGTTGCAGGAATCCAGCAAGACTAAGTTTTTATCTCATAAATCGTATATCAACAGCGGCTTTCGGGCCGCTGTTTTGCTTTCTGAAACATTGAAAACTATTTAAATTTATTCTTGTTCTCTTTCTATTTGTTTTATTGTTATTCCTCTAAACAAATAGCTTAGTTTGTGTATTTTAATCGCTATCAGTCGTATTTTATAAAAAAGTCAATTTTCGGATTGGCTTTTTTATTTTGAACCTTTTAATCTAGATACAAAGATATTTGAGATACTGACATGACTGAGCGTGTTTCTCCCCCTGCCACGCTGGCAAACCGCGCACTGGCAGGCAATGCCGAAGCCCAATTTGAGCTTGCCGAACTCTATATGCAAAGCGAGCATGATGATGACATCATGCTGGCCGAAGAGTGGGCATTGAAAGCAGCCAATGGTGGCTGGGTTGAAGCCATGTACTGGCTCGGTGAGGGTTATACGGTTTATGCCAAAGAGATCGCTGAGGAAGACCCTGACGATTCCAAAGCTCACTTTGAGTTAGCCTATTACTGGTTGAGCAAAGCCAATTTCGAGAAACACCCAGCGGCAACTTTAGAACTGGCTGGCTTTTACCGACGTGGTGATGTGGTCGAAAAAGATGTCGAAAAATCCATTGCTCTTGTAAAGCAAGCAGCTGAATGGGGCGAAGTTCAAGCCATGCGTGATCTTGCCTTTATTTATGCCAATGGTCTTGGTGTGGTCGTTGATGACATACAGGCAGATTACTGGACACAAAAAGCAGACAAAGCTGAGCAGGAAATAGAATAAAGAAAAAGCCCATCGGATGATGGGCTTTTTTTACGAGAATAAAACTTTATTTCAGTTTTTAAATACTAGATTATTTTTCAAAATATTTTCAAAATTTTCTTATTAGTCAGATATTAAACAATTTCGGATTGGAACCAAATTAATTTCCAAGTACAATACCCCGCTAGTCGAGGGATGCTGCGACGTTTTACAGGTACGAAATGTAAAAGCGCCAGGCTCGACGATCGGTCCAACTTTTTCTAGACAGACCAACAACGGCATCCGCGAACTGAATGATCAATTATTGTTTTTTATAAGGAGATCGTGATGAACGCGGTTAATGCTTCATTTACAGATTATAAAGTTGCCGATATTTCCCTGGCTGACTACGGCCGTAAAGAAATCAAACTTGCAGAAGCTGAAATGCCAGCCCTAATGGGTCTGCGTAAGCGTTACTCTGCTGCTAAACCACTTGCTGGCGCGAAAATTTTGGGTTGTATCCACATGACAATCCAAACAGCTGTTCTTATCGAAACTTTGGTAGAACTGGGCGCTGAAGTTCGTTGGACATCTTGTAACATCTTCTCAACTCAAGACCACGCTGCTGCTGCGATTGCTGCGTCTGGTGTTCCAGTATTTGCTTGGAAAGGCGAAACTGAAGAAGAATACATGTGGTGTCTTGAACAACAAATCAATGTAAACGGCACACCTTGGGATGCCAACATGATTCTGGATGATGGCGGTGACTTAACTGCACTTGTTCATGAAAAATACCCAGAAGTTCTTGCAAAAATTCACGGGATTACTGAAGAAACCACTACAGGTGTAGCACGTCTTCTGGAAATGTGGAAAGACGGCTCTCTGAAAGTTCCTGCGATCAACGTCAACGATTCAGTAACCAAGTCTAAAAACGACAATAAATACGGTTGCCGTCACTCTCTAAATGATGCGATCAAACGTGCAACTGACATGCTGCTTTCTGGCCGTCGTGCATTAGTGATCGGCTATGGTGACGTAGGTAAAGGTTCTGCTCAGTCTCTTCGTCAAGAAGGCATGATCGTACGTGTTTCTGAAATCGATCCAATCTGTGCGATGCAAGCATGCATGGACGGTTACGAAGTGGTTTCTCCGTACAAAAACGGCGTTCAAACAGGCAAAAAAGAAGATGTAAATATTGATCTTCTTCAAAATACCGACCTGATCGTGACTACAACTGGTAACTACCATGTATGTGACGCTGCAATGTTAGATACACTGAAAGCTGGCGCAGTGGTTTGTAACATTGGTCACTTCGATACTGAAATCGATACCAACTACCTACGTGGTTACAAATGGGTTGAAGTGAAACCTCAAGTACACCAAGTGTATCGTTCAGATAATGAAAATGATTACCTGATCCTGCTTTCTGAAGGTCGTCTGGTGAACCTGGGTAACGCAACTGGTCACCCATCACGTGTGATGGACGGTTCTTTTGCAAACCAGGTTCTAGGTCAAATGCACCTGTTCGCTGAAAAATTTGCGGATCTTCCAGAAGACCAAAAACAAGCAGCGATTCGTGTAGAACTACTTCCTAAGAAATTAGACGAAGAAGTTGCTGCTGCAATGGTTGCCGGTTTTGGTGGTGTTCTGACTCAATTGACTCCAGAACAAGCAGACTACCTAGGCGTACCTGTTGAAGGTCCATTCAAGTCTGATGCTTATAAATATTAATACCCCTCACCCCATCCCTCTCCCTTAGGGAGAGGGTAACCATCCAAATTATTTTCAATGAAGTTTTAATGACTTCAAGTGAAAAAAATATGGGCTTAAACCCTGCATAATTCAGTAATGAATTCTCCTCTCCCTTTGGGAGAGGTCAGGGAGAGGGTGATAAGTAAAAGGTATTTATAAAAAGGATTTGAACATGTCTAAACAGATTCCAATTTCTTTTGAGTTTTTCCCGACCAAAACTGATGCGGGTGCAGAAAAACTTAAAACCGTACATCAAGAACTACAACTGCTGAATCCAGAATTCTTTTCTGTGACGTATGGCGCGGGTGGTTCAACACGCGAACGCACTTTATCTACGATCAATGATTTTAACGGTAAAGGCACACCTGTTGCCCCTCACCTGTCTTGTATCGGCGATGATAAAGCGCGTATTGCTGAATTGCTTGATTTGTATAAATCTCAAGGGATTGATCGTATTGTCGCGCTGCGTGGTGACTTGCCATCTGGTCAGGTGGGCCTAGGTGAATTGCCTTATGCACAGGATCTGGTTCGCTTTATCCGTGAACATTCTGGTGACCATTTTCATATTGAAGTTGCGGCTTATCCTGAAATGCATCCACAAGCAGACAGCTTTGATAAAGACATTCAGCACTTTGTGGATAAAGTAAATGCTGGCGCTAATGCTGCATTGACCCAGTTCTTCTTTAATCCAGATGCATACTTCTACTTTGTAGACCGTATCCAGAAAGCTGGAATCGATATTCCTGTTGCGCCGGGTATTATGCCGATTACCAATGCCAGTAACCTGATTCGCTTCGCAGATGGTACAGGCGCAGAAATTCCACGCTGGATTCGCAAGCAACTGGCAACTTATGGGGATGACACTGCAAGCATTAAAGCCTTTGGTCATGAAGTCGTGGTGAAATTCTGCGAACGCCTAATTGCTGGCGGTGCACCAAGCTTGCACTTCTATACCATGAATACCACTGATCCAACCCGTCAACTTGTTAAAGACCTCGGTCTTGCATAAGTAAAATACCTGATTTGAGAGTAAAACTTTAATGCCGCGTTTTTTTATTGAAGCTGATTTAGCAGTAGATACCACTGTAGAACTGACTGAAACAGTGTTTCATCATTGGGTTAAAGTTTTACGTGCTCAAGTCAGCGAAAAAGCCACCCTGTTTAATGGACAAGGTGGTGAATATGAAGTTGAACTGGTTGAAGTTTCCAAAAAGTCGGCTGCTGTACAGGTCAATAGCTATAACCCTACTGATCGCACACCAAAATTTCAAGCCTTGCTTGGTCAGGTCATGAGTAAAGGTGACCGCATGGATTATGCGATCCAGAAAGCGGTCGAACTGGGTGTATCTGAAATTCAGCTTTTAACCTCTGAACGCTGTGAGATGCGACTGAAATACGATCGTGATCAAAAGAAACTGGATCACTGGCAAGGTGTAGCCATTGCCGCCTGTGAACAGTGTGGTCTGAATATTGTTCCTAAAATTTTAGCGCCAATGTCACTTGAAAAATGGCTGGAAACCGATCTTCCTACTACCAAACTAGTCCTAGCACCAAACAAAGAAGAAATTGATGTTCTGGCGAATGCCACACCAGATATTGCTTTGCTAATTGGCCCTGAAGGCGGCTTGAGTGAAGTAGAAATCCTAGCGGCGAATGCTCAAGGCTTTGTCAATTGGTGTATTGGTGAGCGTGTCCTGCGTACCGAAACTGCTCCTGTCGTTGCTCTCTCAATTTTGAATTACACTATTTAAGCGATCAAAATTGTAAAATTTGGTTATTAATTTTATTGATTTTTATTTATAAGCACTCTACTCTTGAGTCAATAATAATGAAACACATATTGATTGATTTAAGAATCATTCAGGCTTGAATAAAAATTAAAATCTAGGATAAAAACCGTTCAGGACGAATACAAGGCACTTAATTATATGATTGATAATCAAGAGGCTTATATCAAAGAGCACTTGCATCGTGCTCAGATTGCGAACACGCTTCGACATAGCCGATATTTTCTGTTAAGTATCATGATTATTTGCCTCTATATTTTCTGTGTTTATCACATTCAATATAGCTCATCGAATAGTTACTTTAATCTCTGGTTTATCCTGACTGAAATTACCGTTAGTATGTGCTGGCTCATCAATACTCTGTATTTTAAGCCTGAACAATATCAACTGAAAAATGCACATTACTGGTTACAGATTCAAAGCCTTGCGGTAGGTTGCTGTATCGCTTCCGGTATTTCTCTGATTTATTATTACCTACCACAGGCCAATATCAATTTTGATGAAATAGAAGCACTCACCCTTTCGGCTTTGCTATTAATCGTGACTCAAGCTTTTGGTCTGACTTATTTAACCCAGAAGCTCAGTTACTTTTCACTGGTATTTTTACCTTCATTGGTACCCTTTTTACTCTTTCAGTTTTTTCATATCTCGGGTGCCAATCCGGTCTTTGGCCTGGCACTAAATTTTGCAGTCATTGTGATCCTGCTCTGTGCCAATAGTACCTATCGTATTCATACCCGTACTTCCCGCCTTTATGCAGAAAATGAATTGCTGGTGAGTAATGCCGAACAGCAGGTCGCCTGGACTGATGAGCTATGCAAACAGCTACAAACTGAAGTCAATAAATCCAAAGATATTAAACTGGAGCTACAACTCAGCAACCAGCTACTGGAACAGAAAGTTCGTGAACGTACCTATGATATTGAACAGATTAATATTGATCTGAAAAACCAGCAGCAAAACCTTGAACTGACTCATGAAATCGCCGGTATCCGTCCATGGGACTGGAATATCAAAGACCGCAGTATTTTGCTGACCAATCATAAAGATGAGAAAGTACAACGGAAATCCAGCGAACATCATTTACAGTTACAGCATATGATTCATCCTGATGATCTGGCTGCGTTCAAAAGCAATATGAAACAGCATTTGCGTGGGAAAACTGAGCGCTATGAAGTAACTTACCGGATTCAGCAAGCACCGGGAGTCTGGAGCTGGGTACATGATGTAGGCCGGGTGATCAGTCGCGATCCTGAAACTCACCGCCCTTTACGCATGGTCGGAATTTTGCGTGATATTCAGCAGGAACGTAGCTCTCAAGAACGCTTGAAACTGGCAGCCAGTGTGATCGAGCAGGCGGCTGAAGGAATCTTCATTTTAAATGATGAATTACGTTATATCGAAGTGAATCCTTATTTCGAGAATTTGTCCGGTTTTGAACGTAATGACATCTTGGGTAAATATCTGTTTGATATCACTGCAAGTCATAAGTCACAGCAGCGCACTATTCATTCCAACATCATCAAGCAAGTCGTGAAAATCGGATCCTTTGATGGCGAACTGAGTGAAAAATTCCTGTCCAGCAAAGAAATGCCACTCTGGTTGCATATCAATGCGATTACTGATGATGAAGGTCGTATCACCCACTATATCGGCATTGTTTCTGATCTGACTGAGCGTAAATTACAGGAACAGCGCCTGTCTTATCTGGAAAATTATGACACGCTGACTGATTTGCCAAACCGTTTTTACTATAACTACCAGCTGCATCAGTATCTGATGACGCAAAAAGATTCCATCAAGAAAATGGCTGTGATTCGACTCAATATCGACCGTTTCCGTCCATTGAATGAATACCTGTCTAATAATGGCGGTGATGAGCTGTTGCGTCAGGTGGCACAACGCTTACGTCTGACCAATGCTGAAGCCCTGTTTGTGGCCCACCTAAATGGCGATGACTTTGCAATTTTGTATGAAATCTCGCATATTCGCCCGTCTGTACAAGAACACTGTCAACGAGTTGCTGAAGCCTTCCAGGCTCCTTTCCATATTTTTGGACAAGATTATGTGATTACCCTATCGATGGGCGTGGCTTTCTATCCGGATCATGGCCGTCAGTTAGATTATTTGAATAACTGTGCTGAACAGGCGCTGAGTGAAGCCAAAAATCTCGGTGGTAATACAATCCATTTCTACTCCAATGAAAATACGGCCTTACTGGAACAGGGAATTTTCATTGAACGCGATCTGCGTAAAGCCATCCAGAATGGTGAACTAGTAGTCTACTATCAACCAAAAATTAATTTCAATGACCAGCACATTTATGGCTTTGAAGCTTTAGTGCGCTGGAAACATCCAGAGAAAGGTATTATCCCACCTGACCTGTTTATTCCTTTAGCCGAACAGACCAGCCTGATTTCCGAGATCGGCCGTCTGGTGATTCAGCAAACTGCTAGACAGATTCGTGAATGGAATGACCTTGGCTTTCATAATATCTGTGTCTCTGTGAATATCGTGGCACAGCAACTGCGTCGTGGTCAGTTACTCGATGATCTGGATCAGGCCATTACCGAAAACCAGATTTCTGGCACCAGTCTGGAACTGGAAATTACTGAATCTTCACTGATTGAAAACTCTGAATCTGTCAAAAATCTGCTGAACCAGATCAAACAGCGCCAGATTAATATCTCGCTGGATGACTTCGGAACCGGTTATTCTTCTTTATCCTATCTTGCCGATTTTCCTATTGACATTCTCAAAATTGACCGCAGTTTTGTCTCTAAAATTGGTGAACATAAACAGGAAGCGATTGTCAGTGCCATGGTCGCGATGGGTAAAGCCATGGGTATGACTGTCGTCGCTGAAGGTATTGAAACTGAAGAACAGCTGCAATATCTACGTGATTTAGATTGTGATATTGCCCAAGGCTACTTCTTCTCCAAGCCATTGCCTGAACTGGAAGCAACTGCATATTTAGAACAGAATCGCATCGCTGAAACTTATATATATCAAGTCTAAGTCTATATCTACCTCGAATAAGATTGTCGCAAAAATAGTCGACTTTGACTGGGCTAAGTGCTTAACAAATGTTATATTCAGAGCCATAAATGCAATTTTTTACCCGCTTTCTGGGTAATCTTTACAACGATAGAGATACAGATGGACGAACAATCTTTAAAGCAGCAGGCTCTTTACTATCACGAATTCCCTACTCCAGGAAAAATCAGCGTTACACCAAGCAAACAATTGGTCAACCAACGTGACTTAGCCCTTGCTTACTCGCCTGGCGTTGCCGCACCATGTCTTGAGATTGAACGTGATCCTTCAACAGCTGCACTGTATACCGCACGCGGTAACCTGGTTGCAGTGGTCAGTAACGGTACAGCAGTTCTTGGTTTGGGTAATATTGGCCCACTGGCGTCTAAACCAGTCATGGAAGGTAAAGGCGTACTGTTCAAAAAATTTGCGGGTGTTGATGTATTCGATATCGAAATTGCTGAAAATGATCCCGACAAGATTGTTGATATTGTCGCTTCTCTAGAACCCACTTTTGGCGGGATCAACCTGGAAGATATCAAGGCTCCAGAATGTTTCTATATTGAACAGAAACTTCGTGAACGCATGAAAATTCCTGTGTTCCACGATGACCAGCATGGTACTTCAATCATTGTAGGTTCTGCTCTTCTTAATGCTTTGCAATTAAACGGCAAAAAAATTGATGAAATCAAGATCATTGCTTCAGGTGCCGGCGCTGCTGCCCTGTCTTGCTTGAACTTGCTTTGTGCCCTTGGCGCGAAAAAAGAAAATATCATCGTTGCTGACTCACGTGGTTTATTAACAACTAAACGTGAAGGTCTGGACGAATCTAAAAGAGCATATGTACAAGATATTGACGCCTCTCAGATCGGTGACGTGATTGCAGGTGCAGACATGTTCCTGGGTCTTTCAGCAGCCGGTATTCTCACCAAAGAAATGGTGAAATTGATGGCCAAAGATCCAATTATCTTTGCCTTGGCGAACCCAGATCCAGAAATTCTGCCTGAACATGCACACGAAGTTCGTGATGACGTGATCATGGCAACTGGCCGTTCTGACTATCCAAACCAGGTAAACAATGCACTGTGCTTCCCTTATATCTTCCGTGGTGCATTAGACGTTGGTGCAACCACCATTAATGAAGAGATGAAAATTGCCTGCGTACACGCGATTGCACGTATGGCACACGTAGAAGCAGATGCTGCATCTTATGGTGAAAAATCAGCTTCTTTCGGCCGTGATTACTTGATTCCTGGTCCACTGGATCAACGTCTGATTCTGGAAATTGCGCCTGCAGTTGCACAAGCTGCAATGGATTCTGGCGTAGCGACTCGTCCGATTCAAGATTTTTCGGCATATCGTCAACGTCTGTCTGAGTTTGTTTACAACTCAGCCTTCATGATGAAACCAATCTTTGCACAAGCTAAAACAGATCCTAAACGTATCGCTTATGCAGAAGGTGAAGACCTGCGCGTACTTCGTGCTGCACAAATTGCAGTGGATGAAGGCTTGGCAAAACCGATTCTGGTGGGCCGTCCAGCAGTCATCGAAGCGAATATCAAGAAATTGGGCTTACGTCTTGAAGATGGTGTCAACATCACCATCGTGGATCAGGAAAAGAACCCGGATTACGAAAAATTTGCAGACGACTATTATAACCTGATGCAACGTAAAGGTGTAACGCCTGAATATGCACACCGTGAAGCGCGTCGCCGTTCTACCCTGATCGCTGCGATGCTGGTACGTCATGGCATGGCGGACGGTATGTTATGTGGTACGTACTCAAGCTACGACATCCATCTGGACTTTGTCAGCAATGTCATCGGCAAACAGGATGGCCATAATACCTTCTTCACCTTAAACGCATTAATGCTTGAAGAGCGTAACCTGTTCATCGCAGATACCTACATCAACCGTAATCCAACGGCTGAACAGCTTGCTGAGATGACGATTCTGGCTGCTGAAGAAGTACGTCGTTTCGGTATTACACCACGTGTTGCCCTACTTTCTCACTCTAGCTTCGGTTCAGACCAGCACGATGCCAGCGCACAAAAAATGCGCCGTGTATATGAAATCCTTTCTGAAACTGCACCTGAGCTTGAAGTTGAAGGTGAAATGCATGGTGATGCAGCATTAGACGAAAATATCCGTCAGTTTGCATTCCCGAACTCTCGCTTCAAAGGTTCTGCAAACTTACTGATCATGCCAAATCTGGATGCAGCCAATATTTCGTTTAACCTGTTAAAAGCAACTTCAGGTAACAACGTGACCATTGGTCCTATCCTGCTTGGTGCTGCGAAACCTGTTCATATCTTGACACCAACTGCAACGACTCGTCGCGTAGTGAATATGACTGCGTTAACTGTCGCTGAAATTCAGGAAGCAGAAAAAAACGCGCTCTAAGGAATGTACGCATTAGCGTAACTTCTTGACTTGAGAAAACCTCTATTCTGTAGCATGATGCTTGTAAGAATAGAGGTTTTTTCATGCAAGTTTATTTAGTAGGCGGTGCAGTTCGGGATCATTTACTTGGACACCCCTATCACGAAAAAGATTATGTGGTTGTCGGCGCGACGCCGGAACAATTGCTTGCTGAAGGTTTTCAACCTGTTGGCAAGGACTTTCCTGTTTTTCTTCACCCTGAAACCAAAGACGAATATGCTCTGGCACGTACCGAACGCAAGTCTGGCTATGGTTATCATGGTTTCGAATTTTATACCGATATTAATGTTACCTTGGAAGAGGATCTGATCCGCCGTGACTTGACCATCAATGCCATGGCCATGGATGATTCAGGCAAGATTTATGATCCTTATGGCGGTCAAAAAGATCTGGCTGATCGTGTACTGCGTCATGTATCAGAAGCTTTTGTCGAAGATCCTTTACGTGTTTTAAGGATTGCCCGCTTTGCTGCGCGTTATCAACATCAGGGTTTTAGCATTGCAGAAGAAACGTTGGTGCTGATGAAGCAGCTGGCGGAATCGGGCGAGCTTAATGCATTGACACCTGAGCGGGTCTGGAAAGAAACCACACGCGCACTAATGGAACAAGATGCAGATGTGTATTTTGAAGTATTACGTAGTTGTGGTGCTTTAAAAGTACTGTTCCCGGAACTGGATGCCTTATATGGCATTCCGCAACGTCCTGAATATCATCCGGAAATTGACTGTGGTATTCATACCATGATGTCTTTACAGCAAGCCTGTCGCCAAAATTATAGTCTGGATGTGCGTTTTGCGGTTCTGGTTCATGACCTGGGTAAGGCATTAACCCCTGTGGAAGAATTGCCACGCCATATCATGCATGAAGAACGTGGGATTAAACCGGTAAATGAGCTGTGTGAACGTTTAAGAGTTCCGACTCATACCAAACAACTGGCATTGGCAGTTTGTAAGGAACACTTAAAATGCCATCAGGCTTTTAACTTAAAACCTGGCACTTTATGGCGTTTATTACAGCGTCTAGATGTATTGCGTCGTCCTGAACGTGTTGAAGCTTTTGTACAGGCCTGTGAATGTGACTCTCGCGGCCGCTTAGGGTTGGAAAATCGTGCTTATCCTCAGGCTCAATATGTGCTGGATGCCATGCAGGTGGTTCGCAGTATTAAAGCTCAAGATTTGCCACCAGAAATTCAAGGTCCGGATATTGGTGAGATGCTAATTGAACGACGGATTGCCGCTCTGGCAGAACTGAAAGAACAGCATAGTGCCATACTTTAAACATCAGGCTCCTTCGGGAGCCTTTTAATATCTTAAATCTTACTCATCTCGATTTTCTATATAAATAGCAATAATTCTTTGAAGCTATCGTGTAATTTCAACACTTAAGCAAAGTAAATATTGATTATGATTGATATTATTTTTAGCTAAGACCATGTCCAATGACTTATCTCATCCGTCAACTGGATCTTGAAAGAGACCTGCATGATGTTCATCAACTCACGATTCAGCTTGGCTATCCCTCTACGCTGGAAAATATCAAACAGCGTTGGGAGCATCTCCATCAAGACAGTCATTATCAGACACTGGTTATAGAACAGAATTCACATGTGATCGGCTATGCCGATTTTATTCAGGAATACACTTGGGAATTTGACGGTGGATATTTAAGGATTCAGGCTTTTGTAATTGATCAGGCCCATCGTGGAAAAGGTATTGGCAAGCAACTGATGGCTGCTATTGAACAGATTGCAAAAGAGCAAGGCTTCAAGATGATTCAGCTCAACAGCGGAAAACGCGAAGAACGCCATCCTGCGCATGCCTTTTATCAAGGACTGGGCTTTGACAGTTATAGTATTGGATTTCGTAAGCATCTGGATCAGCCAGTCATGACCAGCTGATCAATCGTGGATTTAATTTATGAAATTTCAGCAGGGAAAGTAATCACTTTTTCCAATTTCATCTGATTGGTTGCAATCATCAGCAAGCGATCAAGACCTAGGGCAATACCTGAACATTCCGGCATTTGTGGCAATGCCGCCAGCAAATACTCATCAATCGGCATGACATGCAAGCCAAGCGCTGCCCGTTCTGCATTATCTGCTTCAAAGCGGGAACGTAAAACTTCAGCATCAATCAGCTCATCATAAGCATTGGCCAGTTCCAGCCCTTCGATATACAGCTCAAAACGGGCTGCAACCAGCTCCCCATCTTCATCGATTCTGGTTTTAGCCAATGATGCCAGTTCCGGTGGAAAATCTGTCAGAAATACAGCCGTATCGAACCCCAGGCTTGGCTCGACCATATGTGAGAATAAAAGGTCGATATATCCTAAACGGTCATCACCCAAGTCCAGATTGAGACCTACCCGGCGACAACAATCTTTGAGTTGCTGCAAAGTGGCCTGTAAAGGATTGAGATCCAAGCGATCCATAAAGGCATGTTTATAGCTAAGGACAGTGGGACGGATTTCCCCAAAACGGGCCTTAAGCGTCACATTTAACAGATCTGTCACTTCAAACATCAGATCTTTCAGACTAAAGCCCGGTCGATACCATTCCAGCATACTGAATTCACTGTTATGCTTGCGGCCGTGTTCATCATCCCGAAACACTTTACAGATCTGGTAAATTGGTCCACTACCACTGGCCAATAAACGTTTCATGGCAAATTCAGGCGACGTCTGTAGATAATGTGTGCTGAGCTTACCCATGACATGACGCTGGGCCTGAATCGAAGCCAGATGCACATCGGTCACACCAGCTTGAGATAAAATCGGGGTTTCCACTTCCAGCACGTCACGTTCAGCAAAAAACTGACGAAGCTGGGCATACATGTTGGCACGTGCTTTAATGGCTTTTAAGTCGCAGGTCGGTTGATAAGATACTGTTTGCCTCATGCCTTTGGCCCTCCATGAGCGGCCCATTCACGTCGTAGTGGATACGTTTTACGTAAATAATCAAATGCTTTCTGATCGACTTTACCATCTTTTAAACATGCACGCAGATTGGCATCATCACGGGCGATATCATAGATCTGGGTTAAATGCTGTTGTAGCGCCAGTTTTAAATCCTGATTCTGGAAAAACTGTTCACAGACAGGCAATTGGCTTTCAAACTGCTTATTAATCTCAAAACCAAAAGTCTGGCAAAATGCCTCGTAAATCATTTGAGTACCGCGTGCCTTACCTTCCAGACTATAACCTGCAATATGCGGCGTCACCAAGGTAATCAGATTCAGCAGCTGTTCAGAAATTTCCGGTTCATGCTCAAAGACATCAAGTACAACCTGACGTTGAGTTGTCTGAATATCAGCAATTAATGCCGCTTCTTCAACAACTGGCCCACGCGCTGAATTAATTAAAATGGCTTCTGGCTTCATTTGTCCAAGAGCATTAGCATTAATTAAATGATAAGTCGGATGCTGACCTGTTTTGGTTAAAGGCACATGAATGGAAATGGCATCTGCTGCTTTTAGCAATTCTTCAAATTCAACCTGATGAACCTGATCACGCTGCACAAAGGGATCGTAGGCAATCACATTCCAACCCAGCAATTTGGCCATTGTTGCCAAACGTGAACCGACATTTCCTAGACCCACAATACCCAAGGTGAATTCTTTATTTGCATTGATCAATTGGAGTTGTAAATGCAATAAAGCCGTAATCACATATTCAGCCACCGCCTGTGCATTACAACCGGGTGCATTGCTCCAGCGAATGTTCTGTTGTTCTAGTGCAGCAATGTCCAGATGATCTGTACCAATAGTGGCACTGCCAACAAATTTAATCTGACTGTCCTGTACGAGTGCTGCATTGACTTTGGTCACGGAACGAACCAATAAAGCCTCGGCATCTTTTACATCTTCCGCAGTGAGAGTTCTTCCTGCACGATGCTGAATATCGCCAAATTCTGCAAAGAAATAATCGGTAAATGCCAGATTTTCATCTGCGACAATTTTCATAATCTGTTCCAATGACTGAATCTGTCTATCATACCGCGTCAACCAGGATGTGACTATTTTCACTCAAGCTTTAGATGAATTCTTGCAAACATAGAGATATAAAAAATGCCAAAGTCAAACATCACTTCGGCAAAGGAGTGTAATTGGAGTAAGAAAATGACGCAGGGTTAGGCTATTGAAAGCCATACCCTGCACTAAAAAGTTTCCTCTTTTAATGGGAGAATGCAGCAATACCCGTTTGCGCACGACCTAGAATCAAGGCGTGTACATCATGGGTACCTTCATAAGTATTGACCACTTCCAGGTTTACCAGATGACGAGCTACACCGAATTCATCAGAGATCCCGTTACCGCCCATCATGTCACGCGCTAAACGGGCAATGTCTAAAGCTTTACCACAGTTATTACGTTTGATCAGTGAAGTACCCTCGACTGAAGCAATACCTTCATCTTTCATGCGACCAAAACGTAATGCCACTTGCAGACCCAGCGCAATTTCAGTTTGCATGTCTGCCAGTTTTTTCTGAATTAACTGATTGGCAGCCAATGGACGACCAAACTGTTTACGGTCCATGGTGTACTGATGAGCCGTGTGCCAGCAAAATTCAGCTGCACCCATCGCACCCCAGGCAATACCATAACGCGCACTGTTCAGACAGGTAAATGGACCTTTTAGACCACGAATTTCGGGGAATGCGTTTTCTTCTGGAACGAAAACATTGTCCATCACGATTTCACCGGTGATCGAAGCACATAAGCCAACTTTACCGTGAATCGCTGGTGCAGAAAGCCCTTCCCAGCCTTTTTCTAAAATAAAGCCGCGAATATCACCGACATTGCCTTCAGGAGACACTTCTTTTGCCCAAACCACAAAGACATCAGCAATCGGACTGTTGGTAATCCACATTTTGGCGCCCGTCAGACGGTAACCACCATCCACCTTTTTCGCACGGGTAATCATGCTGCCCGGATCTGAACCATGATCTGGTTCAGTCAGACCGAAACAGCCGATATATTCACCGGTCGCCAGTTTTGGCAAATATTTCTGTTTCTGTTCTTCAGAACCAAATTCATTGATTGGCACCATCACAAGAGAACTTTGCACACTGGCCATTGAACGGTAACCGGAATCCACACGTTCTACTTCACGTGCAATCAGACCATAGCTGACATAGTTTAAACCTGCACCACCGTATTGTTCTGGGATGGTTGGACCCAGCAGACCTAGCTCACCCATTTCACGGAAAATGGTGGGATCGGTTTTTTCATGACGGAACTGTTCTAATACACGTGGCATTAGCTTGCCCTGACAGTATGCATGTGCGCTGTCACGGATCATGCGTTCTTCTTCGGTCAGTTGCTGCTCCAGTAAGAATGGATCCTGCCAGTTAAAATAGACTTTGCTGGTTTTTTTCGTATCGACCATTTGATTCATAGTATTCCCTGCCAATCCTTCATCTATCTATTAGATGATGTTGTTTTATCCTTCAGATTGACTCTAGGCATGAATCATGACTTGTTCAAACAATAAATTTGCATGCAGCTATGCAATTTACGCATACCTTATATAAGTTGCTATTTCTAGAAATTATTTGTTTAGCCAATTTGCCTGTTTTTTATACCAAAATCGTATAGTAGTATAAGAGTGATATACCATTTATTGATATCTGACCATTTTAAGTTCAAGGATGAACAGGTGCGTAGAAAAATACCCTCCCTGCAAGCGCTGATCTGTTTCGAATCTGCTGCACGTCATGCCAGTTATACCTATGCTGCGCAGGAACTGTTTTTAACCCAAAGTGCAGTTTCACGTCAGATCCAGCAACTGGAAGAGTATTTAGGTACAGCTTTATTTACTCGTACGCGGCATGGTGTAGAACTCAATCATGCTGGACAACAATATTTAAAGAGTATCACTCCGCATCTCAAAGGACTGGAACAGTCAACACTAGACGTCATTACGCATCAAGGCCGCGGCGGTACTTTAAAACTGGGCGTAGTGCCTACGTTTGCGACTCGCTGGCTATTACCTAAACTCCAGAGCTTTAATCGACTGTATCCTGAAATTACGGTACATCTAGAAACCAGCACCCGCCCTTTTCTGTTTCAGGAACAGATTTTCGATGCTGCCATTTATGCAGGAACTCCTCAACAGGTTGAACAATGGCCTGGTACGCATAGCCATTTTCTAATGCATGAAGATGTAGTTGCTGTCTGTGCGCCTGATCTGATTCAACAGTATTTTCCCGATGCACAGAAGATTAATGACTACAGCTATGACTTAAGTGCTGAACAACTGGTTCAACTCCCTTTATTACAGCAAACTACCCGGCCGAACATCTGGGAAGACTGGTTCAAGCTGCATCAGATCCAGCATCCGAATCCTTTTCAGGGGCAACGACATGAACTTTTTTCCATGCTCGCTGTAGTGGCTAGTCATGGCATAGGAATGGCCTTGATCCCACAAATGCTGATTGAAAAAGAATTAAAGCGACAGGAATTGGTACTGGTGTCCAGCAAGACCTTAGAAAGGAAACGAGGCTATTATCTGGTTCATTCCAGTCAGGAAAGCTCACCGCTGATTGAAAAATTTGTTGACTGGATACAACAGGAAATTCAAGGCAGCCTTCCATCTGAGTCTGAGCTATCCCCCATGAATAGACAATAAAAAACCCCGATCAATGATC
>NZ_DCRI01000072.1:47683-68020 GCF_002324975.1 Acinetobacter sp. UBA1496
TGCCACGCTTCCATGGCCGCAATCATATAAATATTTCTGTTTGTTGGCAATAAATTTTCGCAAAACTTCTGTAAAAATCAGTTCATTCAGTCAAAAATCAGACGAAAATTTTAGAGTAGATAAAATTTTATACACAGGCTTTCGATACTGATATTTTTATTTTCAGAATGAAGTTTAGCCTTAATATTCACATCATTTTGAACAATGAAAATTTAAAATCATTTTAATAATTTAAAAATAAAAACCCCGATCAATGATCGGGGTTTTCGTATCTGGCGGAAGCGGTGAGATTCGAACTCACGGAGGGGTATAAGCCCTCGTCGGTTTTCAAGACCGGTGCATTAAACCGCTCTGCCACGCTTCCATGGCCGCCATCATATAAATAAAAATTGCGCTTGGCAAATATTTTTCCAATTTCTCTGCATCAACTGCACAAAATAAAATCAATTTCATTAATCTTCTGAATTTCCTGGCTTTTCATAGCGAATTGAATTGATAAACCAGAGTTTCTTGCCGGATGGCGTTATCACCTCAGCTTCATCATCCACTGACTTGCCTAACAGGGCACGCGCCATTGGGGAATCAATCGAAATATGCTGCGGATGATGATCATAAATTTCATCGACGCCTACGATCCGAAGGTTCTTCTGCTCACCCTGTTCATTTTCAATTTCAACCCAGGCACCAAAATAAACTTTACCTTCCTGTTCAGGAGAAAAATCAACAATTCTCAGCTCTTCCAGCCGCTTGCCCAGATAACGAACCCGACGATCAATTTTACGTAAAAGCTGTTTGTTATACTGGTATTATAACCCCACCATATAAAATACTATTACCTAATAAATTAGTTTGACAATTGATCAATTACTGATACTTTGAATGTTAAACATCCTAAACTTCATACTAAATAGTATATGGCTTATGTTAAGAAATTTTATGTAAATTACAAAGATTGCTCCACACAAACTACTTTGGTCTTACCATGTATCTTGACTGAGAAAGGAATCATTATTTCTCATTTACGTTATTTGGCATGGTTCAATTCAAAAAGTGAAGCATGGAAAGAAAGATCTTGTTACGCGCTTAAACTTTTATTGAAATATATTAATGCTACTCCAAACCTTGATAGTGCCACAAAAGTCCTAAAAGCCTTCACTGAGGCGTTAATCACAGGCACTATACATTCTCCCAATAATACTGACCCACTTGAACTTTATTGGAGACCAAGAACAGTTCGAGATACAAATAATTTACTATTCCATATCACGCATTACGCAGATTTTTTAGCTCTTCAAGATGAACATGCAACGAATAGAGTAAATCCATTTCGTAAAGCAACAAGTTATGAAGAACGTCTGAATTGGTGTGCTTATTACCATAAGCAAGCAAATGTTTTTCTAAATCACTTAACCAAGAAAGATCTTTCTCTACAAAAAGTGCGGTTAGTTGGAAGTTATAGAGAAGATTTAATTGATTTTGAATATGCTGTACGTTTCCCAGAAGATCAAATTGAAAGACTTTTATATCTAGGTTTTGAAAAGAACGGGGTAATTGATTACAAATCCCAAGCTATCACTATGTTAATGAATTATGGTGGTCTAAGAAAAAGTGAAATTTTTCATATTTACACTTCAGATATTACCTTAAACCCTAACAAGCCTAAAGAAGCCCTAGTTCGTGTGTATCATCCTGAATTAGGTACCTCTCCAGATCCTTATTTCAAAAACCGACGAGAATATTTATTAGCCAAAACCTCTTATAAACCTCGGAATAATTATCTGTTTTCTGAAAGATTGTATGCTGGATGGAAAACACCACTACTGACTTCAAAATTAGGCTACTTTGAAGTCGTTTTTAATCCTCCAGAAAAGGCTAAAGAGTTTTTATTAATCTGGGCAAACTATCTCAAATATCAACGCGTAGAACCATCAAAAAGCAACCCACACCCTTTTGCATTCACAAATACGTTGGGTGAACCTGAAACCATAAAAAATTTCCAACGACTACATAAAAAGGCAGTTGAGCGAATAGGTCTCACCTGTAAAAAAAGTCTTGGTACAACTGAACATGGTCATCGACATGCCTATGGATTTCGCGCACGCCAAGCTGGTTTGAATCAAGTAGAAATCCAAAAAGCTATGCATCATAAAAGCCCAACTTCCTGTCTTGTTTATATCAAACCAACTTTAGAAGAAGTTCAAGAAAAGTTGAGAGAGATCAAATGATAAAACCTCAATCAATTCGAAAAATTGAAAATAAGCGATTTAATAAAGAGTTTTCAACATTCCCTGACCTAAACTCTCTAAAGCAATTTTGTAAAGATGAAGGCATTACAAATTCTGTTCTCTACAAACAAAAATATAGAGAGTATGGACTGCCAGCACATCCCGAAAGAATTTATGATGAGTGGATCAGTTATAAAGATTTTTTTGATATTAGTGCTTTTATTTCATACAAAGAACTAAAAAAATTAATTGAAAATAAAGATCTGAAAAATGCTAAAGAATACAAAAGTTTTATTTTAAAACTCAATGATGCCAGCCTTCCGCTAGACCCACAAACTGCTTATCCAGATGAATGGGAGAATTGGTATAAATTTTTAGGAAAAACAGAACCATTCAAGCCAGATTTTATCTCACCCGACTATGTAACTTGGGCAGTTAAAATTAAAGAATTTATGACAAAAGCTCGTGGTGGAGGCACTAAAGAAACTCAACTTTGTCGTTTTGTCCGTCTTTATATTGAACAATTTGATAAAAGCAAATCACCACATGCTTTTCTCATACAAGAAAAATTCGATATAAAGCCCTTTCGAGATGTTCTTGAAAATATAGAATCTGAACCGATGAAAAGAAAACTCGTTGTTTATGTCAATGAGTTCTTAGACTACATTATTGATAATGATCTAACGATTGAGGATGAAGAAACAGGTGAGATTGTCCGCGTTGATAATGCTCGCAATCCATTTTCTCTTTTACTCAGCCAACAAAATATATCATCTAGCTCAATTCGCTCAGAAACGACAAAACCATGCTTACAATATCACTTCGTAAAAAAGGCTCAAGAATGGATTATGCCTACAAATGCCAAATGCTTTCAGGATCTAGAGCACCTACATAAGTTTGATGCGGATTGGGTGAAAGTCGAATTTAATCAGCTAGACTTATATGACCCTGATTGTGTTTATCGTATTGTAGATAATCAGGCTTACTTATGGTGTCCTACCGATTGGATCCATACCTATGCCCTCACTAAGGTTCCATTACGTGGTCGCCAAATTGCTTATAATGATTCGGGCGAAGCTGATGAATATATTGCAGATATTGATCCCCAAAATAAAGTTATTTGGCTAAAGAACAATTCTCCACTTTCAGGATTAACCAAGGAACAATCCTTTATTAAAAAAATGCCAAATGGACAAATTGGCATGTTTACAACCACCAATAAAACAAATAATAATGGACAGGGTTATACAATTCCTTGGATGCCAGACGACTTAGCTTATTGGTTAGTCAAGTTAAGAAAATGGCAACAAAAATATAATCCGATCTCTTATCCAAGTGCTTGGCTGGATTGCCAAAGAACAAATTTGAATGAAGTACAAAGAAAAGCCAAAGGCATTAACTGTTTTTTATTTAGGCGTTTCAATGATTTTGAACCAGCAACTGTAACGAATGCACTCACCCCTAGGCTTGCTGCTGCTTTATTTCATATTCAACCATCAAATTTGATGTTAGCGACTTTGGAAGGAAACCCAGCAACACTAGGTTGCTATAAATCAAAATATACGCCTCACAGTATGCGCGTTAGCCTTATTACAGCCTATGTCCTAGAAATGGGTATGCCAATAGAAATTGTGATGAAAATTGTCGGGCATAGCTCTGTCATCATGTCGATCTACTATTGTAAAGTTTCCAATCAAGAGATTAGAACACGATTAGAAGAAGGCGAGAAAATAGCACTAAAATCTGAAGCGGAATCTATCCAACGAACAATTGAACAAAATAAAATTGAAAGCATTAAAAATCAATTGATTGGAAACAACTTAGAATTATTGCAAGCGTTATCGAATGATGTACCTGTAGGCAACTATATATTTAGAGACTATGGAATTTGTCCATTTGCAGCTTCACGCTGTGACGATGGCGGAGATTTAATTAAAAGCAGTTCATTTTATACCCCAACTCCCCAAGGTTATCTCGGAGTGCAAAATTGCATACGATGCCGGCACTTTATTACTGGTCCAGCCTTTATTGGAGGATTATTGGCAATCACTAATGAAATTTTGCTACAGTCCAATGATCAATCTGAAATTTGCTCTAAACTCCAAATTCAAATAAATCAGATTAATCAAAAAATTGATAACCTAGAAAAAGAAGAATATATCGCCAATCTAAAGCAACAGAAATTTAATGGTGCTGCAAATAGAGCAAAGTTAGAAACCGAATTACGTAATTTTGAATCTGAATACGAAACTGCTGCAAAAAAACTAGATATGCTTTTGTGTGATATTCAAGCCGCATATAGCCATATCACTAAATGCCATAAACTCATTAATAACAACCCTACTATAGGGAGCGACACAAAGCTTTCCTTAATTACAGCACCTAATGCTGAATTGGTATTAGAGATGGAAGAAGTGAGCCATTATCAACAGTTACAGGAAGTTTGCGATAATGCAATGATTTATAAGTCATGTAATGCGGATCAAGCGATTTACCCTCGAACACAACTCATTGACAAGATGGCGATGTTTAATCAAATTATGCCAAACTTGTTTATGCTTTCAAAAGAACAACAACTTAGTGCAGGGAATCAAATTTTTAAACTCCTAATGAGCCGTCTCAAATCGTGGGATAAGGTACAAAAAGTTATGGATGGTGAAATTAAACTCATTGAACTTCCAGAGTATGAACTGATTGAAAAATCAGAAATTGAACTCATTTTTCATAATTCACAGACTTTGATTGAGGCAAGCCATGAAGCCTGAAGAGTTATTGAATAAATTAAAAGTTGGCTCATCACTTAAAATTCAGCAATCCCTTGATGCAATCTATGAGATATGTACTGAACAACAGGAACGTGGAATTCATGACTTCTCGATCAGCACAATTGCTAAATTGGGCAATAACCGTGGTGTCCCCAAGGCTCAAAGTATCAGAAATAAAACTGGTGAAAAATACAGAGCTCTAATTCAATGCTTTGCAGATCTGTCAACTCAAAAACCTAAGTTACGAAAACCATCGCAAAGTGAGACTGATTGGATTGAAGAAATACAAAATCCAAAACATCAATTACTCGTCCGCATCATGGCATCTGAGTTAAAAGAAGCTCAGCAAATAATTCGTGAAATCATTCCTCCAAAACAACGAATTGATATTTATGATCATAAGAATATATCACCAGATCAGTCTTTTAAGCTTTCTGAACAAGAAGTACGAGCGTTACAATATTTACTGTCTACAGACTTTCAAAAAAAGTGGAATTTAAAGCCAACTCATTTTGGTGAGCTTGTAGATGAATCAAATAAGCCAGTTTTTAAAGTTTCAACATTGGATGCCTTACGCAAGGCTTTGGAGTACTTGTCTTGAATCGTAAATTACTGACCGCTGAAGGCTACCAACGCTTACAAGATGAACTAAATGATTTGGTTCGTAAAGAACGCCCAGAAATTACTAAAATCGTTTCATGGGCTGCCAGTCTCGGCGATCGGTCTGAAAACGCAGATTACCATTATAATAAAAGAAAACTACGTGAAATTGACCGCAGAGTTAGATACTTAACCAAACTTTTTGAAGTAGCACATAGGGTCGAATATAGCCCCGAGCAAGATGGAAAAGCATATTTTGGAGCATGGGTAGAATTAGAAAATGACGAGGGTGAGACTATTAAGTTTCGCATTGTAGGCGATGAAGAAATTTATGGGCGTAAAGACTATATATCCCTTCAAGCTCCCATAGCAAAAGCTTGTTTAGGTAAATCGGTAGATGATGAAATCCAAGTACATACACCTACTGGAAAAAAAACTTGGTATATCTGCAATATTTCGTATATTAAGTAAATAATTTTTAATGAAATTCCTGTTTTATCTACTCATACCAACCCTAGTTGACAAAAAACATATATAGCAATAAATATTGGTTGACATAATTTAAATATAGCAATAAATTTAAGTTACCCCAACATTTCACAATTTATCGCGGATTTATTTATGGAATTACGTCATCCTTCACTTTTTGAACCACAATTAACCGATGAGGTTATAAGTTTTTTCGCCAAGCATATGCTAGACATCTATCGAGATATTAATTATCTATTGAGTACTGATGATGACTCAAACTATGGACGTGGAACTAGTATCTTCGATAGAACTCGTAATCGCTTTTTAAATTTAATTGTTAGAAAACAATGTCCGGTAGATGTTCACTTAACTGATGGTTCATTAAAGTTTATTTTTCAAATAGGTAATGCTTCTATACGTTTTTTAAAAGATGATTTTGAAAAACCTAAAAAGAAAAAATTCCTCATGCAACAAATACAAAGTTTTAGCCTATTTCCTTTAGATGATCACCAACCACATTTTTGGCGATTCATTCTAAATGAACCTAAAACTCTTGATGATGAACCACTTGTTGTATTTGCTGGCTATAACTTAGCAAATGATGTTGTTGCATATTGGGATTCAAATAGTATTACTGATATCAACCATATTCATTTGGTTGAGCCAGAAACCCCCGCATCTGTCGAGTTAGGCTCCCCATTGGTCGAAGATCTTGATATCGATGATGAAGATTCCATAGCTGTAAATAACTAATTGTACGATGACTAAACATGACAACACAGTTTAATGGCTTGGAACTAAAACTTTTAAGGCAATTCAATGAATTATCATTAGAAGATTTAGGTACCGAGCTAAATTTAACACGTCAATATCTTCATAAAGTCGAAACTGGGCAAACTATACCCAATGATCAATTTATTGATAAAGTGGCGCACTTTTTTAATGTGCCACAGACTTTTTTTATGCAGCTAAAACCTGTTTTACAGGAAGATCAGATTCATTTTAGAAGTAATCGTACCGCTAAAGTTTCGTTTAAGCAGATTGTTATCGCAAGAGGTGAATACATAAAACGATTAATTGAATATTTGGATTCAAAACTCAGATTACCTAAATATGATATTCATACTTTATATGACGAACCAATTGATCAAAATCCAGCAATTGAATCTATAGCTGAGCAATGTCGTGAAAAATGGGGATTAGGTTTAGGCCCTATTAGTAGCATGGTGCGACTCTGTGAAACACATGGAATTATTGTGACCACTTTCTCTAGTATATCAAAAGAAGTGGATGCTTTATCCCTTGCCACAAAACGCCCGATTTTTGTACGCAATGAAGCAAAAGAAAGTGTATGTCGTCAACGTTTTGACTTAGCTCATGAACTTGGCCATCTTGTACTTCATGATGGACTTGTTACCGGTGATAGACTAACAGAGTCACAAGCTAACCATTTTGCATCTGCTTTATTAATTCCACAGGTGATGATGCGTACGCACTTCCACACTTGGCATAAAAATGGACGTTATAACTGGTCTAAATTAAGTGAATTTAAGCAAACTTGGAAAGTTAGTAAAGCTGCAATTTTGTATCGTGCTAGACAATTAGGTTTATTAACTCCCGAACAATATACTAGTGGTGTTATCTACTTGAAAAAAACAGGTGAAGGTCTTACTGAAAAAGAAGATCATTTAATTCCAAGTGAAAAACCTGAATTACTAAAAGTTTGTTTCTCTGCACTCTCCAAAAAGAGAATTTTTGCTGAAGATGTTGCAAACTCTTTGAATATAAATGTCGATTTTTTAGAAAACTTAGTTGGCATGAGTATTCCTAGAAAACCTAATACATTAAAAATCGTTGAAGAAAGCACCTAAAGGTGCTTTCTTCAACTTTGGAAAAATAGAAACTATGACTAATTTATCTTTTACTTCCTACCCGATCAGAAATAAATACGAATATTATTTACCTGAATTACAACTTTTTAGTTCATATAACGTTGGTGGAATAGCTTTAAAAGATTTAAACATTTATACAGAACCATCTTACCATGATGGTCATTCTGATGATCATAGATTCAATACATTTCATTGTAATAGCATCACAAACCATGATGAAGCTTGGGCAATTGGATTAGAACTTATAAGTCTTTTGAGAGGGCTGGTAACTATTTTTTTTGGTGAAAATGAACAGAGATTTGTTCGGTTGGAAAAAATGAAAATAGAAGGACAGCCTCTTGAATATCCAACATATCAAATGAATCACAATATTAAAATTTTGTTAGGTTTCTACCAAAGATTAGGAAGTAATCTAAATAGTAATTTAACTTTTACAGAGAGAAGAGATTATAAAGAAAGTGCTAAGGCTAATGTATTTGCTAGTTCCTTTTACATAGCACAAAAACATATTGGAGTTTATTTGATTTTGAAATATTTTTCCGAACCATTAACGTGGATGAGTCTATATAAAATAATGGAAACATTTATGACTATTGAAGCTCATCATGATACAGGTTGGAAAATACCTTATAGCAAAGCTGACAAAACTAGATTTACCAATCCAGCTAATGATTTCAGCATGGTAGGAATTGATGCTCGTCACGGATTTAAAAAAGATTCGTTAATGCCAAATACTGGACCTAAAATGGAAATTAATGAAGCAAAAGAGATGTTTATTAATTGTGCTAAATCATATTTAAATTTTAAGCTCGACGAATTAAGAAAAGCACCTTAAGGTGCTTTTCTAATAACCAATAAATTAATTGGTTAAAGCTTGATTTATCTGCTCTTCCAAACTACGTCCAACTTCATCCTGATTTTTAGCCATTAAGAATAGTCGCTTTCCATTACTATCTTTAGCCCATTGCTTACCAATAGCATTCTTGATTCGAGCATCATCAGCAGTATCTAAATGTCCGCCTTTATACTCCAAAACAAAGATCGAACCATCAACTAACTCTGCAACGAAATCAGGATAAAAGTAATCTTTCTCAGTTGGTAGCCAGAATGAAGTATGTGGTTGCTTAGGAATATTACGTACCCAATACTTTACTTTAGAATGCATATCCAAGAGCTGAGCACATTTAAACTCTTCAGAAATCTTTCCTGAATCAGTCTTTTCTTTTAAATCATCAATTTGGGCATAAAAATGCTTTTTAAACTTATAGCTACCACGATAAGGCTTTCTGACTGGGTAGATTCCACGCTTAAACTCAAAACTATTTTCTAGTTTTGATTCTTCTGCTACTTTCAACTCTGCAAATAAATCACTTTGGAATGCTTGTTTACGAGCAAGTTCAAATAGCCGATCAAGCTCACGAGATATAGCTAGTGACAATTGGAATTGAGCACGATGCAGTTGAGTCAGTGTAAATCTGCGCTCATTCAACAAATGACTAATGAGCTTGGTTAAATATGCTCTTAGCTGAATTTGCGTTAATCCAGCTCTTCTTGTTTTTCGATCTAACCAATTCAACAAATCATTCTCGGTAATTGGTGTTGGCATATCATCAAATTGAATCTGTTGGCTATTAAGTAATTCATAACTCAATTGCTCTTCTTCAAGATTTAGATCAATCGCAAAGCTATTCACAGTTTCACGTATGTTAAAACCTTCCAATTGAACTGGATAATCTAATAGATTCCATTCAACCGAATCTTCTATTGTTTCTTTGTCTGCAACTTGCCATTCACCATCAACGAATAAACCTAGCTGCGGAATAAGCGCAAATGTGGCATTCCAATTTTCAGGTGCTTGATGTGCTTGTCGCTCAGCACGAGCTTCTTTGAATACTTCTTGTATTTGAGTCTTTTGTTTCGGAGTCGCTTTTTCAATTACAGCTTGTTCAATTTGATCAAACTCTTCATCAGTCGTCCCTTTATTAATAATTAAGGACGTACCTTGGCTATTTTCTCTCGTTTGAATCGCTGGTTGTAAATTAGTAGGAATAAGTTGAGGTGTAACAACAAATGGAATAGAGACCATGACTTCAGGAGTCTTTGGTTGAGTAGTCATTTGCCGTGTAGTGCCTAGGTCTAACTCAGGTTGTGGATTTGCCACAATTGAGGCTTCAGCTTCCCACTTATCGAAGCCCATATTCTGCACCATACGGTCTTTAAGAAGCATGGTGGCTTGAGCGATTGAACTTGAGACAACGTGTGCATATGCTTTATTGAGTTCATCATTCTGACGTAGTTTTGCATACGGCATACGTAAGACACGACCTAACAACTGCTCTACATCAGTTGCAGAGTTGATATTTTGCAAACTCGCAAGTACATAGACAAATGAGCAATCCCAACCTTCCTTTAGTGCTTCGACTGTAATCACAATTTTGACTTTACTTTGAGGACTAAAAAGATTTTCATCTTCTAGCTCTTTGGTTTGCCCTGTCGAAATTGCAATCCAGTCTTCAGTTATATTTTCATATTCACTTAACAAATGCTGTTTAACAGCTTCTACATTCGCTTCACCATTTTTATCTTGGGCTTGGATCAATAAAATTGGGCGAATATATTCTTTTTCACTTTGTGCAAGCACTTCTAACTTTTGTCGTTGAATCAGGGCATCACGAATACAATCTTGCCAACTATTTGGATGTTCAGTCAGTACGACTGGCAGCTTAATCATGTGATCAACTTTTAACTGTGCAGCAGAAACCGAGTAAAGAACATTATTGTCTTTTGGTGTTGCTGTCAGCTCTACTAAGCAACTTGGGTTGAGACGCTTCAACGTTGGGAAGAATGTTTTTCCACCACGGTTTTTATGCGCTTCATCCACAACAATAATTGGTCTATGCAAGTTAAAGAAATTGACCAATGAATGCTTCACTCGACCAATATCTTTTTCAGTTAGGAATGGTTGATACTGCAAAGTATCAGCCGTTACTTTATCCATACTTTCGGCTTGTTGTGGAGTCAATTGAGTAAAGTGTTCACTCAAGGATTCATCAAAAGCATAGGCATTGCGCTGATAGGTCTTTTCTTTATCAATATTGAAGATCTGAATAGTGGTCACAATGACAATACACGACTGCCCAACATCATGCTTGTTGAGCGATTGCAGCCCTTCAATGTCACATATTTTGATGCGATCACCATAATAGCCTTGTAAGGCTTGTCTATAGGGGTGATTTACATTAGCAAGTGCAGCAAGTGTTTGTTGTCGGATCATATCTGTTGGTACAAGCCACAATACAATAGGACTCTCAGTATTCACATAACTCTGTGCCACTTTAGGAATACTATGCGCTGCAAGTAGTGTTTTACCACCGCCTGTAGGTACACGCAGGCATACACTTGGTATTCCCTCCAATCGGTCGTTATAAGCAATGTTTTCGCCTACACAGCGTTTAAATGCTTTCGCCGCCCCTAATGATGCTGCAAAAGTAAAGAATTGCTCTAATGCTTTTAAAGAATCTATTTGATACTGTTTTAATTTAAGTGACATACGCAATCCTTACTGAGCTTGGTTGCCATAAAGCGAATATGGAATTTGTTTAAACTCAATTTCTAGAGCTTCAAGTCGGGCATCTCCAAGTCGTGATGCTTCGCCTATAACGACTCGTTTACCTTCATGTGCATGACATTCATTTAAGTAATTTAAAATAGATAGTGTTAAGACATTACCGCCATTCGGACGTCTATCACCTAAAATGCCGTTATACAGAAGATAGTAAGCAACCCCATCATGTGTGCCTAAATATGGATTATCAAAGCTCTCCGTTTGATTTAGAGCTGTTTTCGTCTCAAGCCACCAAACATAACTTGCAAGGTCTTTAAAATGTACATCAGCATTTAAGAAGCCTTGATCATCAAACACTGGATTACCTAATGTATAGAAGCTAAAACCGCCTCCACCTTGCCAATTCACAGCCTTTGAAATACCACCTTGTTCACCTGCAATCACTTTTTCAAGACGAGGAATAACAAAAGTTTTAGCATGCTCGCCCATTTCTATACCGATATAGCGTCGCCCCATTTTATGAGCAACAGCGCTAGTCGTCCCCGATCCAAGAAAAGAATCTAGAACTAAATCATTTTTACTTGTAGCTAATTGAATTATTCGTTGAATAAGTTTTTCAGGCTTAGGTGTTAAAAATAAATCTTCTTCGGTTGGTAGCAAACTTCTAAGTTCATTTTTGGCTTCACCATTGTGACCAGCCTCTGAAAAAGTCCAAAAAGTATTAGGTGTTACTCCTTGTCTTACTTCAGATAAGAATCGCTTTTGTGCAGGGATACCATTTCCACTTTGTCCCCACCAAATACGATTATCTTGATCCATTTTTATAAAATTTTCTTCAGAAATTCGCCAATATGTTCCTGTTGGAGGGCCATCAATAACCCGTCCACGTGGTGTTGTTATACTGTATCTACCTAAACTATAAAAATTCCGAGCATGTATCGGTGTTGCTTTCCAAGGACCCCGCTCATCATTATCTGGATTTTTATAGGCTAAATTTTGTTTATCTTCTCTTGGTAAATCATTCAAAATAAATTCATCAATATTTTTTGAATAGATAAGAACATGGTCGTGCATTGAAGAAAAAAATTTAGCCGAGTTTTTAGTGGTATATATTTTTTGCCACGCAATTGTAGTCACGAAATTTTTACGACTAAATACTTCATCACATAGAACTTTCATGTAATGTGCTTCGTTATCATCCAATGTAATCCAAATAGAACCATCTTCAGCTAAAAGTTCTTTTAGTAATTGTAGACGTGGATACATCATTGAAAGCCATTGAGCATGTTCTAACTTATCGTCATAGTGCTCAAAAGCGGATTGCGTGTTATATGGTGGATCAATGAAAATACATTTCACTTGGCCACCATAAAGGGGCAACAATGCCTTCAGTGCTTGAAGGTTATCCCCTTGAATGATGAGGTTTTCTTTAGTGTGCTCAGCATCACCGTATGCGTTTTCAAATTTTAACAAATGGTATGGAGTACTTGTTGCTGTTTCTTCAGCCTGGTTTCGGTTCACCCAATCTAATAATGGCATAACAATACTGAATAATTAATAAATCAAATTATATTTAGAATAGCATATAGATATCCCTCTTAATCAAAAAATTATCTGTATAGGAAATATCCACAAAACACTATAATTTTATAAATAATCTGTGAGCAGATATAACAAAAATCAATAATAAACAATTCTCTAAAAAACAATTATTTTTCTATACTCTCTATCCATTTAGATATCACAGCATTCCCATTAATACCATTCCAACTATCTTTAATAAAATTATAAGATATAAAATCAATAAAATCATCCTCAAAAATAATATCTACTGGTATTTTTTTATCATAAATTTCATCGTATCTACCCCTATATTTATTTAAAAAATACTCTAAATTATTAATATAAAGTGTACTTTTTTTAGACTTGGTTAAATAGCTTAAACTATTTATTTTTTTATATAAAAATGAATTCAAATTATCCATAGCCCAAAAAAGTGAAAAGTATATTTTAGGAAGTGTTGTTTCTCTTATCATACTTAATAAAATACTTTCAAGTCTTAAAAATAATTTCATATTAATAGCGATTTCAAAATTATCTTGAATCTCCAAAACAAAGACATCAACTTGTTTTAACTTATAATTAATAACAAAATTTTCAATATCTCTAAAATCATTTTCATTTAATACGTGTGAGTAAATACTATCACGTAAAATTTCAACATAATCAGAAGAATCATAAGCGATTTCAAATTCATTAAATAATAGCAATGAAGAATATCTATAATTACTAAGCTGAGCTATTTCTCTAATTTTATCGAGTGTAAGCCTTTCTTGAACTGCTCCCCAATAAGGGGAAAATGAATTCCAGCACTTTGTAACTTCCTGACAATCAATATAATATAAGATTTTATTATTTATCAATCTATCAATATAAACAGAATAAATATCATTAATAATATTAGAATCTAAATCTGGAAAAATACTTTTAATATTAATAGGAATATCAATATTACTAACATCTGATTTCAAAAAAATATAATATAAAAAAACTTTTTCCATATAGGTTAGATTGTTTATTTTATTTATTTTTAAGGTATTTTTATTATAAATTATACTTCTCAATTTAAAAATAATTTCATCTGCCTTTAAAGCAACTATATTATCAAAACATTTTGAACAATATTGAGTATCTTTTTTAATAAAATCTATATAACTCTGTCTAGTATTAAAATAAAAATTTTCTTTACAATCGATACATTTTAGATTTTCACATAAAATATAGCTATTTGCTTTTACAAATTTAGTTACATCAATACTTTTACTTAAATTTTCATTAGTCAATTGCTTAGGTAAATAGTAGAAATCTTGAAGATTTTCACAAAAATCCCAATAAGTCTTCACAAGCTCTTCTTCACTAGTGCTTAAATCATTCTTTAAAATTATTTTAAATTCTTTATTCATAATTTTTAGCATCCTTTTAATTTTAGTATATTTTAATAGCATGAATACTATTCATATACTGTTGTTTAATAGTAAAAAAAATCAAAATAGTATAAATAATAGGGTTATAAAATTAAATCTGCGTTTTCCGAACGGTCGCCGAGACTGGCTGCCCAGTTCACTTTTTTGGTAATTTCAGGACGTTCTTCATGCCAGAGATTTTTAAGTTCTGCCACCAATTTGTCGTGTCCACCACGGGTAATCAGGTTAGATTTCATGTGTTTTAATTGCCAATTTTGAACCAGTTTTTAGACATTAAGAGCTTATTTTATTTGGAGTTTTAGGACAAGCCAGAATGTGCAATTTTTTTCTTCAATAAATTTAACAACTTAAATTACATTTAAAAAATAAATTATATACAAAATTTGACAATTAATTTTTTGATCTTTAATATGCACCCTACTTTTGGAATCGCTTATTTTTTAATCTATGTAGTTTTTCTACATATTTCCCGATCAATTTAGTCATTTTTGAATGACGTCATGACTGCCCAACCCTTATTGAATTTATCAAACTTTTAAAAGTTTCTGGCTAGTATTGGCTGTGATTTTTAAAGCATAAATTACTTGTAGCGGAGACAACATGCACAGTAGTTCAACCACTGGGTCGAGGCTTTGCCTTAGCTCTTTTATCTCTTCTCTCCCTGTAAAAGCACTGGTACTGAGTACGGCACTTATCCCCTTTCATAGTATCAATGCCACTAAAACCACACTTCAATATGATCATGTGGTAAATAGCAACAAACTCACCGTCGTCGCAGTTCAAAGTCCAACGACTGTGTTTCAGAATGGACAACATCAGCATGGTTTTGGTTACGACCTGGTTCGCAACTATGCCAACAGCCTGAATGTTAAGCTGGATTTTAAAACTGTTCCGGATAATGCCACGGCCCTGAAATGGGTAGCCCAGGGCAAAGCCAATCTGGCCATGACCACCACTGATCTGGGTACGATTGAACAACAGCGTTTAACGGCTTTTTCTGCCACTTGTGGTGATGAGTCTTCACTGGCCAGTAATGGACTGAATGCCAATCTGAATCTGGTATTTAAATCAGCTAGTGATCCCTTGAGTCAAACCGCTAGTGCTTTTGTCTGTCAAGGCAAACAAAGCGGTGCGATCAAGCAACTTGCTTCCTTCTACAATCAGAATGTAGTAGAAGAGCATTCTTGGGATGAAATTCAACAGGACCTGAACCAGCGCCTCCCCACATACAAGGCGAGCTTTCAGAAATCTGCTCAGCAGTACGATCTGGACTGGCACCTGCTCGCCGCGATCGGTTACCAAGAATCCTATCTAAAGCCAAACTCCGTATCTCCCACCGGTGTCCGCGGTCTGATGATGCTAACAAGCTCTACCGCAAAAGCGATGGGGGTTAGTAACCGGACAGATCCAGGCGAAAGTATTGATGGGGGTGCCAAATACTATGATCAGATGCTGAGCCGTTATGAACATATTCCTTATCCGGATCGTAATTGGTTTGCTTTGGTTGCCTATAACATGGGCCCCGGTGCTGTGAATCAGCTGCAAAAACGTATTCAGGCTCAAGGCAAGAATCCGAATAATTGGGTAAACCTGTATGCTTATCTGGAACAGAATAAAGCCAGTAATGGTCGTTACCGTCAGGCCCTTCAATACGTGACCCGTATCCGCGCCTATCTGGAACACATCAAGACCACCCCACAGCTAGTGAATATTTAAGTCTGATCAATTTAAATCTAGCTATTCAGCCATAAAAAAAGCTTACCTCAGGGTAAGCTTTTTTGTTACTTCAGCTTTTTAGATCAAGACTATTAAGCTGTGGTATTTTCAAGAACTTTCTTGAATAGGTCTTTTTGAGCTTGGCTTGGCTTCGCTGTTTGCAATGCCATCAATTGAGACATATCACCTTGCACCTTGATCTTACCTGTCATGAAAGCTTGCATTGCAGCCGCCATATCAAACTCAAGGAAAACTTTACGTAAGGTTTCGCCATCCATGTTCAATGTTGTTTTTGCATTTGGAGACAAACCTTTTTTAATCGCGCCACCTTCCAAAGATAATTCTGTATTACCTGTAGTGTCTGCAACGACCAAATTAATTGCTAGATTTGCCAAAGCAGGTGGCAAATCCAAATCACCAGCTTGTGCAGTGAGCGTGTCTACAGTCGAAAACCAATCATCAGTTAAAAAAGCAGGCATGATCTTTCCTCAATTTATTTATTCATTTGTGTCGACTATCCAGACGACATCAGGTTGAAGCTATTATGCTTGTGACTTGTTATAACATGATCATTATGGCAAAGGCTAACGAATTTTGTACGCACCGTTCAATTTTTGTAGTTCTTATCTTACATTATTTTTGATTCAGGCATCGGCCGTAGCCCATACCTGTATCGGCTTAACTTTATATAGGTCGATTAGTCTGCTGCAAAGCCCAGATTGACCATATTGATGCGGCGGTTCTCACCTTCTACCGCCTCTTCAGTTGAACAGCTGCTGCCTTTGAAATCGAATTCGCGCTGACTGTCCAGAATTTCAAAGTCGAATAATTCACGGTCAACTAACTGAGATGGTGAAACATTTTGTAAGGCACCAAAGATGCTGTGCAAACGTTTTGGATGCGCATTGTCCCATTCACGTAACATGTCATTGATAATGGCACGTTGAAGATTTTCCTGAGAGCCACATAAATTACATGGAATAATTGGAAATTGACGCATCTGTGCATATTTGATGATGTCTTTTTCTTCCACATAGGCCAATGGACGAATTAAGATATTCTTTTTGTCAGAAGACAGCAATTTTGGTGGCATGGCTTTCAGGCTGCCCCCATGGAACAGGTTCAGGAAGAATGTTGCCAGAATATCATCACGGTGATGCCCCAGCGCCACTTTAGTCGCCCCAATTTCCTGAGCAAAACCGTACAAAGAACCACGGCGCAGACGTGAGCATACTGCACAGTAAGTCTTGCCTTCCGGTGTCAGTTTTTTAGTAATGCTGTAGGTATCTTTTTCCAAGATGTAATACGGAATGTTATTTTCTTCTAAATAACGCGGTAATACATCTTCCGGGAAACCGGGCTGTTTCTGGTCCAGGTTAACTGCCACTACATCAAAATTGATCGGTGCAATGCGTTTAAACTGAAGCAGGATATCAAGCAAGGTATAACTGTCTTTACCACCAGAAATACACACCATGACCTTGTCGCCGTCTTCAATCATCTTGAAGTCGCGAATGGCATGTCCGACCTGGCGGCGAAGCTTCTTCAACAAACGGTAGTAGGCAGAGCTTGTTGGCAGTTCAGGTTTGAAATTAAATCCTTGCTCGGATTCAACTGGCGAGTACATAGACGAGAATAACCCATAAATAAAAATACCGCGCAATTTTAGCTGATTCGGTTCCGTATCGCATCAAAAGAATTTATTTTCATACAAATGCCATATTAGTTTCATTTTCATGTTTTATTTTGATTGATATATTGAACGATTTAGTTCAATTTTTAGGCGAGATGCTTATCTTTTGGACTTTTCCACAGTTGTCCACAAAAGCTGTGGATAACTTTGTGGATTGAAATGGACTTGACAACTTGTTCACCTCAAAATTTAAGGCTTTTCTTTAAATTGATCATTTTTTGATCAATTTATTTTATTATTAAAATCAATAACTTAAACCTGTCAACCCTAAGGTTTTAAATTAAATAAAAAAAATATTTTAGTGTTCAAAATATTGACAGGCGTTCCTGTTTACATACTCGTTTATAAATGCAGCGTATAAGGCTGTGCATTACGTAATTTTTTGTTAAACTCATCCATGAATTTTTCTAGCTTATTATTTATCAAATATAAACAATGAAAATAAAGACGTATTTCTTGGGGTGTCAACTGATGGGTAGCTTGGTTATGCTGAGCTGTAGTCATTTGGTGTATGCCGGTGAAACCATCTATCAGTTGCGTGATAAAAACGGCAGTACCTTATTGACCAATAAGAAGAGCCGTTATAATCATCTTCAGGTCGAAAAGAAGACTTATTATCCGGATAGCAATATTCATAGCTATAGTAACTGGGGCAGCAGCGAGTCGTCGGTTTTGCCTAGCTATAGCAAGAATAAGAATGCTTTTGATTCGATCATTCGTCAGGCCGCACAGACTTATGGTGTGTCTGAAGGTTTAATTAAAGCAGTCATGCATACTGAATCCGGTTTTAATACCCATGCCCGCTCCCCTGTGGGTGCACAAGGTTTGATGCAGCTGATGCCAGCCACAGCACGTCGCTTTAATGTCAGTAATGCTTATGATCCGCATCAGAATATTATGGCGGGTGCTAAATATCTGGCCTGGTTATTAAAGCGTTTTAATGGCAATACCAGCTTGGCACTGGCGGGCTATAATGCCGGTGAAGGCAATGTCAGTAAATACGGTGGAATCCCGCCTTTCCGGGAAACCCAGGATTATGTGCGCCGTGTGACCAGCCGTTTTCAAAACCTGTATACTCATGGCCTGAGTGCAAGTACAACCACGTCTAACACACCATCCAGTGAAGGCCGCATCATTGCCAGTTCAGCGAACTACTCCAATGATAGCAGCAGCACTTCGCACATTCAGGCAGCCAAGTATCAGCGTCAGATTATTATGAATGCTGATGGCAGTTATACCGATGCACCGATGGGTTCTTATGCAACGGCGAATGCAACAGCAGCAGCTAAAATTTATTTAAGTGAATAAAAAAATCAAAATCATTTGATTCTGAATGGCCTTAGCGAAAATGTAGCAAAAAATAAAGCTGTGTTTTGTGATCTAGGGCCATTTTTTTCTTGAATTTTTAGTCATTTCACCCCATATTGATTTCAATGATTTTCATTTTCTAATCAGATTATTTTTTTATAATAAGAGGATTTCTCAATGATGCGGATTGGTTTGTTCTTGCTAACCAACCTCGCGGTACTGGTTGTAGCTGGCATTATCCTGTCACTCTTCGGTGTCGGTAGTTACCATGGCGCGGGTGGCTTGAATCTAGGCAACCTGTTGGTGATCTGTTTTGTGTTCGGTATGGTGGGATCACTGATTTCCCTTTTCATGTCTAAATGGATGGCGAAAAAAACAACCGGTACTGAACTGATTGACCCAAATGCCCCTCGTAACCAGGCAGAAGCATGGTTATTACAAGAAGTTGCGCAACTTTCTCAGCGCGCTGGCATTAAGATGCCGGAAGTGGGTATTTTCCCATCTTATCAGTCAAATGCTTTTGCAACAGGCTGGAACAAGAACGATGCGCTCGTTTCTGTGTCCACGGGTCTGCTTGAACGCATGAATAAAGATGAACTTCGCGCGGTACTGGCGCATGAGATCGGTCACGTTGCCAATGGCGATATGGTGACACTGGCTTTGATTCAAGGTGTGGTCAACGCATTTGTCATGTTCTTTGCCCGTGTAGTTGGTGATTTCGTAGACCGTACAATCTTCGGCCGTGAAGAAGGTGAAGCACCAGGTATTGGCTATTTTGTGATTACCATTGTGCTGGATATCGTATTTGGTATTATGGCTTCTGCAATCGTATTGTGGTTCTCACGCTACCGTGAGTATCGTGCTGATGAGGCAGGTGCACGTTTGGCAGGCAAACAGGCGATGATTTCAGCGTTATTACGTTTACAGGCTGAATCAGAAATGCCGGATGCTATGCCGAAAGAAATGAAAGCCTTTGCGATTGCAGCTGGTCAGGAACAAGGTTTTAGTCTGGCGGCTCTGTTCCAGACTCACCCAACGATTGAACAACGTGTTGCTGCTTTGCAACAACTCGATTGCCCTTAAGCAATATATTAATTGTGTCTTGTCCTGAAATAGAT
>NZ_DCRI01000098.1:0-23784 GCF_002324975.1 Acinetobacter sp. UBA1496
ACAAGTTGTATCAAGCCGTGACGCAAGGGTCATCAATTTTCATCGCTCAATCAAGGCGTTGTCATGTCTGGAATACAGTGAACCGTTATCGCAGTGTAATGAAGTTATTGTTTCAATTTCACTTTTTTATTGCTGTCGCGCTGTTTTTATAACGCAAATTGAACAGATAGGGAATGTTTGCTGTGTGGTGTTTTGGTCAAAATAGTCAATTGAGATTCAAATCATCCGCTATGGATGTAAGAAAATGTATGCAACGCTGTGTTCTACAAGCGGGTAGGGAGAGCAAAAGCAGCTTTGTTATAATGCGGCTCAGATGTGACTTTTTTATTTTTTCCCCGTTCTTTTTTGGGCTAGGATTTTTTGGGTATTGATATGTTTAAGTGGATTATTTTGGCCATCTTTGTCATCTCAGCGTTATATATTCAGCGACGTGGCACAGTTCGGCATTCTTTTTATCGCCAGTTTTTTGACCATTCGACTCTGTTTGCACCGATCAATTTTCTGATGTACGCCTTTTCACGCGTACCGAATCAGCCTTATATCGATACGCAGCATTTTAAAGACCTAAAAGTGCTGGATGAAAACTGGGAAATGATTCGTGACGAAGCACAGGCGCTCTATCAGAAAGGTGGGATCAAGGCTTCGAGTAAATATGATGACCTGGGGTTTAACTCATTTTTTAAGACGGGCTGGAAACGCTTCTATTTAAAATGGTATGACTCGGCGCATCCCTCTGCAGCAGAACTCTGCCCAAAAACTACCGCCTTGCTCAAAACCTTGCCAACGATTAAGGCGGCCATGTTTACCGAGCTGGCACCTGACAGTCGTCTGGTCCGTCATCGTGACCCCTATGCCGGTTCATTGCGTTATCACTTGGGCTTAATGACCCCGAATGATGACCGCTGCTTTATCGATGTCGATGGGCAGCGTTATTCCTGGCGCGACGGCGAGAGCGTGGTATTTGATGAAACCTATATTCATTATGCCGAAAACAAGACTGACCAGAACCGGATCATTTTCTTTGCTGATGTCGAGCGACCTTTAAAAACCCGCTGGATGGAACGCTTTAATCACTGGTTTGGCAAAAAGGTAATGACAGCAGCCAGTTCACCGAATGAAGTCGGAGATCAGACCGGTGGCTTAAACAAGGCTTTTGGTTATGTCTATCAACTGCGGGTCAAGGCTAAGGCTTTAAAAGCACAAAACCGACAGCTGTACTATTTCCTGAAATGGTTCCTGATGCTGGGTATTTTCTTCCTGATCTTTGTTCGTCCTTATCTGTTTGCCTAAGCTGCAACATAAAAAATAAAACGCCCACATGGGCGTTTTTTATTACCTGCAGAGATTCACCACATCATTCTGATTTTGTGTAAGATAAAACAAAATAGGGGGAAAATGATGCGTGTATTTCGTTCAAAAAAAGACTGGTGGTTGCTGGCATTTTTGATCTGTATGAGCGGTTTGTTATTGCAATTATTACTGACCATGCAGGCCAAAGGGACGATGACTCAATATCCGGTGCATACAGCAGTCTATATGCTCACAATCCTCTTGGTCTGGTGGCCGGTTTGGAGTACCCGTTATATTGTGCAGGACGGGCAGTTGATCATCAAAAGCCTATGGCTGAGCTGGCAAATTCCCCTTAGTTCGATTCAAAATATCCAGCCTACAGATCATTCAGAAATTGCACCAGCCTTGTCTTTTAAGCGTTTAAAAGTCAACTATATACTGGCAGATCAACAAAAATATGTCCTGATTTCACCTAAAGACCCGGATGCATTGATTCAGGCGATTCAAGCACATCAAACAGTTTAATTGGGATGGGATGCTTGAGGCTGAACTAGCAATTGTCCATCAATACAGTCCAGATGGAGTTGTAGCTGTTCTGGATGGTTCAGGAAATAAATCGCTAAGATCGGTTCCAGATCAGTCCGTATTTTTCGGCCCAGATGACGGGCGCCATAACGGATGTCATGACCCTGATAAAAATGAGCCTTGGCTGCATCAGTGAGGTGAATCTGTCGTTTCTGGTGTTGTAGACGTTGATTTAATTTATCCAGCTCAATCTCAACCAGTCGTGGCAGGACATCATTTTGGATGGCCTGATAGTGCAAGGTACGGTCAATCCGGTTTAAAAATTCAGGATCGAACTTGCGCTGCATGACTTTTTCAATGATCTGCTGGGTCGGTGCTTTTTTCAGACATAGTTGCTGCACTTTTTGCGGCAGATAACTGAGTTTTTCCAGATATTGCTGTGCGGCCTGTGCACCGACATTACTGGTCATAAAAATCATGCAGTTACGAAAATCGATGGTTTTGGTACCAGCAGTCAACATCAGTCGACCGGTATCTAGTACATTCATCAGGCCACGAATTACTTCAGTACTGGCTTTTTCCAGTTCATCAAATAGCATGATGCCGGGACGGGTATGGCTTCCGGCAATAGCGGTTTCATCAAACAGGCTATGGCCTTCTTTAGAGCCCACATAACCCGGAGGCGCGCCTGTCAGGGCAGCTGCATAATGTTCCTGCGCTAAAGTATTCATATCAATCCGGCAGCAAGCATCTGGACGGCCATAAATCGCTTCGGCAATCAGGCGTACCGTCTCAGTCTTGCCGACACTGGTCGGGCCAAGCATTAAGGTAACCGAAAGCGGACGTTCTGGACTGGAAAAGTCAGCCTTGACCACATGCAGCATTTTTTCAATTTCATTTAAGGCGGCATCCTGACCGATGATCCGTTCCCGTAGCAACTGCATCACAGTCTGAGGTTCAAAATGAAAACGCGGTTTCCCAATCAAACGGTCACGCTCAGACTGGCTATGGCTAGAGGTGGCAGGTTGCACAGCATGAATACCGGATTGGGAACTTGTCATCTTGGATCATCTCGAGATTGAACCTGTCGAGCATAGCAAAGTTAATTCAGGCGACTTATAGCTTTTAGCAATCAGACCATATTTGGTTGCTTATAAATACGGCGGTCTGGGCATAACCTGTTTCACTTTGGATGACAGTTCGGATGAATTTTGTGTCATCGCTTGAAAATGACACATTAAACATCACATATATCTGCATATTGCAGGTGAAAAATAGGTTTTAGGTGAACGAGAACGCGCGCCCTCATATTGAAAAAATCTTGGCCAATATGACCACCTTACCCGGGGTCTACCGGATGTATGGCAAAGATGGCGAACTCTTATATGTGGGAAAAGCCAAAAACCTGAAAAATCGGGTGTCCAGTTATTTTGTCAAAACCCTTGATCATCCCAAGACTCAAGCTTTGGTGGCACGGATTTATGACATTCAAACCTTGGTGGTGCGTTCAGAAACTGAAGCTTTACTCTTAGAGCAAAACCTGATCAAGCTGCATCGTCCGCCGTATAACATCATGCTGCGTGACGACAAATCCTATGTCTATATTTTTGTTTCTGCAGACAAGCCTTATCCGCGGATTGCCAGCGGTCGCGGCAAGGGCAAACATCAGGTCGGCAAGTTTTTTGGACCTTATCCGAGTGCTTACAATGCCCGCGATACTTTGGTTATTCTGCAAAAATTATTCAATGTACGTTCCTGTGAGAATGGTTTCTTTGCCAATCGTACTCGACCTTGTTTGCAATATCAGATCAAGCGCTGTTCCGGCCCTTGTGTCGGCCTGATTTCACCTGAGGATTATCAGGAAGATGTTAATAACTCGATTCGCTTCCTGCAAGGCGATACTAAAGAGCTGAATCAGGAACTGATTGCCAAGATGGAAGCAGCCGCAGAAAATCTGGAATTTGAAAAAGCGGTATTTTATCGTGACCGGATGGCGTTATTGCGTGATGTACAGGCCCAGCAGGCGATTTATAAAGTCAAAGGTGAGGCAGATATTCTGGCGATTGCCTATCAGGCAGGGGTGACTTGTGTGCAGATCATGCATGTGCGTAATGGCAAGATGCTCGGCGGTAAAGGCTATTTTCCGGATATGCTGAGTGATGATCTGGGGCAAATGCTCTCGGATTTTATTGCCAATTTCTATTTTCAGGTTGCTGATGAAATTCCATCTGAACTGATCGTGAATATTGAAATGCCAGATCGGAAGGAACTTGAAGCCGCACTTTCTCAACATTTTGATAAGAAGATTCAGATCAAGTCCAAAGTCCGGGAAACCCGTGCCGAATGGCTGGAACTGGCACAGATGAATGTGCAGCATGCCATTCAGGGCAAGCTGGCTAATCACTTTGAATTGAATGAACGTTTCCATCAGTTAGAAGAGGTGGTGGGACGGCCGGTAGATCGGATTGAGTGTTTCGATATCTCGCATACCATGGGTGAAGATACGGTTGCTTCTTGCGTAGTCTTTGATAGTGGAGGCGCGCGCAAACGCGATTATCGTCAGTTTTCTATCAATGATATTCAGGCGGGTGATGACTATGCCGCGATGCGTCAGGCCTTAACCCGTCGTTATAAAAAAGCCATGCTGCCAGATTTGCTGCTGATTGACGGTGGTAAAGGGCAATTGCATATGGCGATGGAAGTCATGCAGGAACTTGGGCTGGATGCCTTTATGGTTGGTGTGTCTAAAGGTGAAGGGCGTAAGCCAGGTTTGGAAACTCTGCATTTTACCGATGGCAGCAAGATTCAGCTTCCAGAAGATCATAAGGCCCTGCATCTGATCCAGCAGGTACGTGATGAAGCGCACCGTTTTGCTATTACCCGGCATCGGGCCAAACGCGATAAAAAACGTGGCTCATCGGTATTGGAGGTGATTCCGGGACTGGGGCCGAAGCGCCGTCGTGATTTATTGACCCATTTTGGCGGGATTCAGGGCGTGCTTAAAGCTTCTGAAAAAGACCTGCAACTGGTGCCAGGTCTGGGTTCGGTCATGGCCCGGATGATTTATAAAGTTCTGCATGAGTAATCGTTTTATATCAATTACAAGTGCAAAAATGCACATTGACCTTCGAGTCAAAGGTCATTTCTATTCATAGATTTTTCCAGCAATATATCGGTTCATCAGACAAAGTTGAAGGATCGATATGTCGTTGCAAGCACTGTACGCACAAATTGCGCAGCAAGAATGGATTGAAATGCCAACAGGCTGGGGGCAAGGAAGAACCATCTACGGAGGACTTGCGGCTGCAGTCATGATGCAAAAAGCCGTGGTGACGATCAATGATCCTGCTAAACGTCTGCTGAGTACCAGTATGACTTTTGTTGGTCCGGTACAGGAAGGCAAAGCATGCCTGACTGCGGAAATTCTGCGTGAAGGCAAATCGGTCACTACCATCGAAGTGCGTCTATGGCAGGATGACGCTGTTCAAAGCATTCTGATTGCCAGTTTCGGCGTAGCGCGCGATTCTAGCATCCAAGTACATCAGGAAATCCAGGCTCCGGATTATGCTCCTCCTGAAATCCTGTTCCAGATTCCTGCACAGTTCAAGCTTCCAAAGTGTTTTGATCATTTTGAACTCAGATGGGCGGATTTGAATCTGCCGTGCAGTTCAAGTGTACGTCCTGATTTTGAAGGCTGGTGCCGCTTCCATCCAGATCAACATTCTGACCGTGAATTTCAGTTAGCTGACCTGATGGCCATTTTTGATATCTGGCCACCTGGGGTGTTACCGATGTTTCAGACACTGGCCCCGGCGAGCAGCCTGACCTGGACTGTAACCTATGTGCATCCAGTGCAGCATCAGCTACATGATTGGTTTAAATATAAAGTGATTACCGACCATGCGGCTGATGGTTATTCAACAGAACATGCCTATCTGTGGGATGCAGAAAATCGGCTGATTGCGATGGCCAGACAGACAGTGACGGTGTTTGCCTAGTGACACTTCAAGTCAATTCGTATAAAGTGAAGCGTATTAATGATGGATTAAACCTCGAAAAAAGTGTGCATTTTCATCGTACATGAGGGGAACAATTGGCGGTGTCTATGACTACAGGTCGTATCCTGAATATTCCAAATATCTTGACCTTGGCTCGTATTATCCTGATTCCGGTTTTTTTATTGGTCGCATATTGGCCACCGGCAATCGGATTTAATGAAACCAGTCCTGATGTGACGCGGCATATTATCTTAACGACAATTTTTGTAGTGGCTGCAGTCACTGACTGGTTTGATGGTTACTTAGCGCGTACTCTGAATCAGACCTCTGCTTTTGGTCGCTTTTTAGATCCGGTTGCAGACAAGCTGATGGTCGCTGCTGCGCTTATTGTCTTAGTGCAATGGCAACCTTCGATCTCAATGGCTTTTGCAGCCATTGTGATTATTTCACGGGAAATTACAGTTTCAGCTTTACGTGAATGGATGGCTGAACTTGGTGCGCGTACCAGTGTGGCGGTGTCTACAGTGGGTAAATACAAAACCGCGTTTCAGATGATTGCGATTACAGTATTTCTGCTGAACTGGCCACCGCTAGAAATGCTGGCTTATGCGTTGCTATATACAGCTGTGGTACTGACCTTATGGTCGATGCTTATTTACCTAAAAGCAGCTTGGCCATATCTGAAACAGCCTTAATCAATAAAAGCTCCTTAAAAGGGGCTTTTTTTATAGCTAAAAATAGAGAATATAAAAATAACAGGCAAAAAAATACCCAGCCTTTGGGGGAAGAACTGGGATGAAATCGGGGGTATTTCTCAGTTATTATTATAGTTATTCAAAGATATCTCATCTTCTTGCTGGTCATTATAGGGAGCGCCTTACACAAAATCATGTGGTTTCTTGTAGCTGAATGTTGTGTTTTGTGAGAGCAATGTATACAGAATTTACAATTGATTATTTTGATACAAATCTGATTGCTTTTCAGTAAGATAATAGCTGCTTAAATTTAAAAAACACGGTAGGAAAATGACAGGTTTTGAGCCTGTTTTTTAGCTCAATAATTTTCGATTTCATGAAAGTTAGAATAGTTTTTAGAGTGCTTTTAAGAGAAATAGAATATCTATAGAAAAAGAATATTCGAGGAGTCTCGTGCCAGGTATTTAACTCATGTTCTGGTGAAGAAATAATTTTCAAATTAAAAAGGGAATTCTTTTTATAGGTTACTTTTTTATGGCATTCGAAGTAATACCTTTCGCTTAATTTACGTAAAAGAAAAGCTTGAGCTTAGATAAAAAAATTTCCATGTAAGGAGTTTTTTATTCTATGAACTCATAGCTGCTTGTCTTGCGTAATTTTTAGAGCAGTACATAAAAAAGAATCTCCCATAACGGAGATTCTTTTTAGATTAAAGCCTATGCGCAGCATAGCTGCTTGTCTTGCGGCGTGGCGGAGCAGTGCTTTTGATATAAGAAAAGCCCCGTTTATGGAGCTTTTCAAATGTTGACCTACGCGCACCTTCGGTGCTTGTCTTGCAGAAAAATAAGGCAGCGCCTTATTTTTCTTCAGGCTTTAGACCTTCAGCTTTTTCCAATGATTCATCATTGTTAAAGAACTTCTCGCGTTGTTCTTCAAGGAACTTTTTCGCATCCGGTTCAAACACGTTTAAACGCTTTTCATTGATCAGCGTGGTCTGGTGTTTCAGCCATTCTTGCCAAGCCTGTTTAGATATCGTATCAAACAGTTCCTGACCCTTTGCACCCGGGAATGGTGCAAAGTCTAAACCTTCCATTTCTTGTTGATACTTACGGCAAAAAACTTGTCGAGACATATCAATACTCCAATTTAAAGCGAAAGCAATTAAGCGTAAAGTTTCTCTAGGCGAGCATGCGCACGTTCAATCGCAGCTTCAACCTGTGCAGGTGCAGTGCCACCGATGTGATTACGTGCATTCACAGATGCTTCTAAAGTCAGAGCTTTTTCAAATACATCTGCTTGAATCAGATCAGAGAACTGTTGCAGTTGCTCAAGTGTCAGTTCAGACAGGTCTTTACCTTCCTGCACGCCTAGAGCTACCGCTTTACCCACAATTTCATGAGCATCACGGAAAGCCACGCCATTTTTTACCAGATAATCTGCCAAGTCAGTAGCCGTTGAGAATCCACGAAGCGCTGCTTCACGCATGATTTCAATATTTGGTAGTAGAGCAGGAATCATGTCAGCAAATGCCATTAATGAACCACGAACCGTATCGATCGCATCAAATAATGGTTCTTTGTCTTCCTGGTTATCTTTGTTGTAAGCAAGCGGTTGACCTTTCATTAGAGTCAACAGGCTCATCAGATCACCATACACACGGCCGGTTTTGCCACGGATCAGTTCAGGTACATCTGGGTTTTTCTTCTGTGGCATGATCGAAGAACCAGTACAGAAACGGTCTGGAATATTCACGAATTTGAACTGAGCCGATGTCCATAGGATCATTTCCTCAGACATACGTGACAGGTGCATCATAATTAAAGATGCTGCCGCATTGAATTCGATACCGAAATCACGGTCAGAAACAGCATCTAAAGAGTTTTCAGCAACAGCTTCAAAACCTAGAAGTTCAGCAGTATAAGCACGGTCAATCGGGTAAGTCGTACCTGCTAGAGCAGCAGAACCGAGTGGCATACGGTTAACACGTTTACGGCAGTCAATCAGACGTTCAGAGTCACGTACCAGCATTTCAAACCAAGCCATTAAATGATGACCAAAAGTCACTGGCTGTGCAGTTTGCAGATGGGTAAAACCTGGCATGATGGTATTGGTATTTTTAGCGGCCAGCCCCAGAATGCCTTTTTGCAATTTTTTTAGTAATTCCAGGATGGCATCGATTTCATCACGGACATACAGGCGGATATCTGTCGCAACCTGGTCATTACGGCTACGGCCCGTATGCAATTTTTTACCGGTAATGCCGATACGCTGAGTCAGGCGCGACTCAATGTTCATATGCACATCTTCAAGGTCAATGCGCCATTCAAAGTTACCTGCTTCAATATCTGCTTTAATGGCAGTCAGACCTTCGATAATGTCATCACGTTCCTGTTCGGTCAGTACGCCAACTTTTGCCAGCATGGTTGCATGTGCAATCGAGCCTGCAATGTCTTGTTTATAAAAACGTTGGTCAAATTGAACAGATGCTGTAAATTCAGCAACAAAAGCATCAGTCGCTTCAGAGAAACGACCGCCCCACATACCCGAAGTCTGGGCTTGTGATGGATTTGAGGAATTAGAAGATGTGGTCATGTCGGCTCAATCAGATTAAAAGCAGTAGAACGAAAAAGAGTATAACAAATTCAAAGCCCGTTGCCGAAGTCCAAGTCGATCAATCTTTTACATCTCCGACCGGATCAGCGCGAAGCTCCTATTTTTTTAGCCAGATCGGCAAGCTGCACTATTTGCTGGAAATGTTTATTGGTGGCAATGTGCTGGCCATGGTCTTAGCCTTGGCAAAAGCACAGTCCTGGCAGGCGCTCAATCTGGCAGATCTGCTTCAATATATGCTGTATATCAACTGGGTACTGTTATGTTTTGCAGCGCTAGTCGAGCTTTTTCATCAGCATTTTCAACGCATGGGGATTAAGCTGGCATTAATCTGCGGATTTCTGCTATTACAGGCCATTGTTTTGGTAACTACGATCAGTCTGAATGTACTGACTTATTTTGGCAGCAATTTGAATTTTCAGGGACTGAGTTTGGCGATCGCACTGGATCAGGTCGGCCTACATCTGAGTTTTGGTATCCTGTTAGGCATGTTCTGTTTTCGCTATCTATATTTGCGTGAGCAATGGGCACAGCAGCAGCACAGTGAATTGAATGCACGGATTCAGGCCATGCAGGCCAGGATTCATCCGCATTTTCTGTTTAATAGTCTTAACAGTGTAATTAGCCTGATCAGTATTGACCCGGACAAAGCCGAACAAATGTTGCTGAATTTGTCCCGTTTATTTCGGGCCAGTTTTCAGGAATTGAAACTGGTCAAGTTGCAGGAAGAAATTGAACTCTGCCAGCGCTATCTGGAGATTGAACAGATTCGTCTGGGAGAGCGTTTGCAGGTCGAATGGAAATTAGAAAACAAAGACTTATACTCACAAGTCCAAATTCCATTATTGACTTTACAACCCCTAGTGGAAAATAGTATTTTCCATGGAGTTGAAAAAATTTTGACAAAGAGTACCATAAGCATATTGATTGAAATCTTGCAAAATCAAATTAATATCATCATAACAAACCCCTATACGCAGGATAATAAAACATTAAAAAAGGGACATGGTATTGCAATTGAAAATGTCAGACAGCGTCTGGAAGCTTATTACGGACCTACGATGACGTTTCAAACTTTCGCCGGTGGAGGGGTGTTTACCACGGTTGTGCAATATCGCTATAAATAAAAAGAAATCAAGGAAATCACAGTTAACTTATAATCAAATGAATAATATTGACTGGATTAAGGAGGAGAAATGGACGTCCTGATTTGTGACGATGAGCCTTTGGCTGTCGAGCGACTATCACGTTTAGTCTCTCAACTGGGGCATGATGTGGTTGCAACAGCTACGCATGGTCGTCAAGCAATTGATCTGGCTCACCAGCATGAACCTGATGTCATCTTACTAGATATTCAAATGCCTGAAATGGATGGTTTGACCTGTGCGCAGCATTTGCGTCAGCTCGACCCGATGCCGGCTATTGTCTTTTGTACGGCCTATGACCAACACGCGCTGGATGCATTCAAGTCTAATGCAGACGGCTACCTGCTTAAACCGGTGATGCAACAGGAATTGGCACAGGTTTTAGAGCATTTAATTAAACTTACCCAAGCTCAAATGAGCCAACTAAAACAAAAAGAAAATATGGAAGAAATCAATATCAGCCGCCATCAAATTGCGGCAAAGACCTATCGCGGGGTCGAATTGGTGCCAGTTGAAAATATCTATTATTTTCTGGCGGATCAAAAATATGTGACCGTACGCCATAAAAACGGCAGTGTCCTGATTGATGAAACCCTGAAGGAGTTGGAACAGGAGTTTGGACATCAGTTCATCAGGATTCACCGTAATGCACTGGTTTCGGTTCACTATCTGGAAGGCTTGGAAGTGGTGAGTTCCGGCCAGTATCAGGTGCGTTGTCGTGAACTGGAAGAGCGTCTGGCGGTCAGCCGGCGTCATTTGCCATTCTTGCGGGAACGGATTCAGAAACTCTAAACGGATCAATGAGTTCGTCTGGATCAGCATTGAAACTTGCATAAATTCGCTTGCATTTTCAAGTGAGCAGGTTAAGTTTAGACTATTGTTCTCATTGACTGTTTATTGAAATTTATGAAGACCCTAAAAATTGCTACTCGACAAAGTCCACTTGCGCTCTGGCAGGCGGAACATATCCGTGCACGCTTACAGGACCTGCATGCTGGACTTCAGGTCGAGTTAGTCACTTTTGTTACACAGGGCGATAAAATTCTCGATACGCCATTGGCAAAAATTGGTGGTAAGGGCTTATTTGTAAAAGAATTAGAAGCAGCCTTACTAGATGGTCGTGCCGATCTGGCCGTCCATTCAATGAAAGATGTCCCAATGGCTTTGCCTGAAGGCTTATCTTTGGCAGTCATCTGTGAACGTGAAGATCCACTGGATGCTTTTGTCTCAAATACTTATGCCAGTTTCGACGAATTGCCTCAAGGTGCCAAAGTTGGAACTTCGAGCTTACGCCGTAAAACCCAGATTTTAAAACAGCGTCCGGACCTTGAGATTATCGATTTACGCGGTAATGTGGGTACACGTTTATCCAAGCTGGATGCAGGTCAGTACGATGCAATTATCCTGGCCAGTGCCGGTTTAAAACGCTTGGGTCTTGCAGATCGTATTCGTCATAGTATTGCGCCTGAAGTAAGTTTACCCGCAGTAGGACAGGGTGCATTGGGCTTGGAATGCCGCAGTGGAGATCAAGCGGTATTAGGTTTAATCCAGCCTCTATTACATGCAGAAACTGATGCTTGTGTCCGTGCCGAACGTGCCTTTAATGCCTATCTTGAAGGTGGCTGTCAGGTGCCAATTGCGGGCTATGCTACTTTAAACGAAGGTGTCATTTCGATTGAAGGCCGGGTCGGTAGCGTAGATGGCGCAACTTTGCTACGCGCACAGCAAAGCGGAACCATGGCAGATGCAGAACAATTGGGCGTGCAGCTGGCCAAGGATCTGTTAGATCAGGGCGCAGGCGAGTTGCTAAAAGTCCTTTATTCAAAATAATGTTGTTCATTAATACCCGTCCGAGTGATCGTGCTGCAAATTTAACGCAAGCCCTACAGACAGCGCAGATTCCGGTGATAGAGTTGCCCTTGCTAGAACTGGTACAGCAGCCTTATACGGATGAGCTGGCCAGTTTATTTAGGCAGCTATCCCAAGCAATACTGATTGTCGTCGTGAGTCCGACTGCTGCCCAGATTGGCATGCAATATTTGCAGCAAGCGGGTCTATCATTGAATGATCTTGGAAGTGTCCAGTGGGTCGCTGTAGGTAAAGCTACCGAGCAGGCTTTAGCAAGCTACGGTATCCAGAGTTATGTGCCTGATGTGGAGACTTCGGAAGGGATGCTGCAATTGCCTGTGCTACAGCAGTTAGCTACCGGATCAACTATCGCCTTTTGGCGAGGTGAAGGTGGGCGTCAATTTATGATGCAGCATTTAAAGGATCAGCAAATTCATATATTGAATTTCATTTTATATGATCGTCAGTGTCCGCCAGTTGCTTCCGAGATATTAGCTAAACATTTGACGAGCCTTGAAGCTAATCCCCGTTATGCAGTCTTGGTCAGCAGTGAAGCGAGCTGGCTTAACTGGCTAGCCTTGATGCAGCCGTATCCGCATCTCATTAATCGGGCATTGTATTTGGTTTTGGGGCCGCGTTTGGCTGCCATGCTTGGGGAATATCAACAGCAACATCAGGCTGGTTTTCAATTCGCTCAGTTAGAGGACTTAAGCGGATCGACGATTTTGCAGCAGCTACTGATGTACTAGGAAACGCATGAAAAAATTATTCATTGTTTTTTTCATCTTGAGCTTGGCGTGGATTGCCAAGCTGAGCTATGACCTGTTTGGTTTGAATTCAGCACAGACTGAATTGACCCAGAATTTTAAGCAGCTGCAACAGCAGAATGCCAATCTGAATGATCAGCTAGTGGCTTTAAAACGTCAGGTTGCTACGAGCCAAGCAGCAAACCCTGAAACACCGAACAAGGGGACAGTTCAGGATACTCCAGTAGCTGATTTGCAGGATGATCTGCCTTTGGTCGAGCAATATCTGGATCTGGTTGAGTTTGCCTTGCAGCAGCAACAATATGCAATGGCTATGGAAAAGTTGAATCAATTATCCAATCAGCTTGAACATCTAGAACTGGCACCTGCTCTTCTGGGTAGCCTGAATCAGGCGATTGACAAAGATCGGGAAGTCCTTAAGCAGTTCATCAACAATCGTTTAGTACAACAGAATAAATTAAAAGAATTACTGCAACAGATTGATGTTGAGATGGAAAAGGAAATCCAGGTGCAGCATCAGAATCGCGCTACATCCCAAAGCTCATTCTGGCAGCGCTGGATTCAGATTGAATCAATCGAGAAGCCAAGTGCGGTCTTAATGCAGCGTAATCTGGTCTTAAAAGAAGCTCAGCTGCGTTTACTGATTGCAGAAAATAGTGTGCAACAAGGACAACAGGTAGCTTTCCAGCAAGCCCTGAAAAGTGTGATCGAGGTATTGGCGCAACTTCCGGATGTGCAAAGCAAACAATGGATTCAACGACTGGAGCAAATTAAGGCAGCACCTCAGACGCCTACTCCTCAGCTCAATACGCGTACCCTGATCGGTTAATTGCTTATGAAACAGATTTTACTTGCTTATTTACTGGTTGGTTTGTTGGGCTTGGCGATCTTGAGTGTACTGAGCTATGGTTATGGTGCGGGCTACGTCTATCTGTATTGGCGCGAACTACAGATCCAGACCACTTTCTGGTTTCTGGTGGGCCTACTCATCGCAATCAGCTTCCTGATGCATATGCTGTGGTATGCGACCAAACGTTATCTCAGCTTTAAACAGCGTAAACAGGAAACGGTATTCAGCTTTGCACGCCTACATCCTTATGAGCAGTTAGCTGTGGTTTGGTTATTAAATGCTGCACAGGATCAACGGGATTTTATTCAGCAGTCTTTTAATCAGTCGGGATTGCTCAAGCATATTATTGATGCCCGATTAGCGTGGGGACAGCAACAATATAGCGAAGCATTGAGTAGTTTAAATCAGTCCAATCCAATGGCATTTGAACTGGCAGAATTACAGCGGATTGAAATCTATTTATCGCAGCAGGATGGTCAGCAGGCATTAACGCATTTAGAATTTTTAAATCAGCATGAGTTATCTCCCTGGTTAAGACGGGTGAAAACTGCTTATGAGCAGCGTTTAAATGCTTTATGGGGGCAATTTGCCTTACAGTTTCCCTGGTTATATTTACGTTCAACCAAATATGGACATTTAGACCAAGAAGTAAAAAAAATATGGCTGCAGCAATTATTAATAGCTTATGACCAGGCTACAGAAGACGATTTGGAATATTTAAAACAACGTTATCTGGATTTAAAACAAGACATATTTAATCGTGACTATGAAGTCAAACTATTATGGTTAAAACTGTTATTTAGAATGCCGGAAATGAGTGTTGAGCATGAATGCCTTGCTAAACACTTACTGGAACTCCAATTTAATCAGGATGTATTTTATTTATGGTTCCAGCAGCAGTTATTAAAGCAATTTCCAGATTATGCAGATATTGAGCAGCAGATCTCAGTTTGGGATGTAAAATATACTGCACTGCCAATATTAAGTTTTGCCAAATGGCATATTCTACAGGCGACTGGCCGGGTAGAGGAAGCTCAGCAATTGCTGGATCTCTATCCAGATGACATCCGCATGAGCTATTTGAGAATTAAATCTGTATTGCAGGGAAGAGAGGATTTAATACAGCAGTTAAATGCCGTATTTGAATCGAATGTTAATTTTATCGAAATCAGAATTTGAGGAAATAATGTCAGAATTACAACAATATCCGGTGATTTATTCGCAAACTGTTGCATGGGGAGACATGGATGCGTTTGGGCATGTTAATAATGCCATGTATTACCGTTATATAGAAAGTGCCCGTTTGGCTTATTTGGGTAAATTAAATATTTTTGATGAAGATATTTTAACAGTAGTGGCTTCAAATCAATGCCGTTATTTAAAACCTGTGGTTTATCCAGATCAATTAAAAGTGGCGGCACGAATTGATGAAATTCGGAATAGTGCAGTCAGAATGCATTATTTATTATGGAGTGAACAGCAGCAAAGTATCGTGGCCACTTCAGAAGCAGTAATTGTATGTTTAAATAAAAATATGCAGAAAACTGAAATACCTGAACATATTCGAGAAAAAATAAAATCGCTGGAATTAACTGTACAACATGAAATTTAATATAGAATTTCATCTCTAATTTAATGATTAATTTTGTAATGACCCTTAAGTTTATTGTTATACATTTAAAATTTTATATTAGACCTCTTGCGAAAGTATCGTTTTACCTAATTTTTGAATTGGCTAAAACCTTATAAATTGTAGCTTTAGGCTGTTTAAATTTTAACTAACGCAAGAAGTCTATTGAATATTACACTTAATATAAATATGATGGGTTCGTTATTTATTAAAAGAAATAATGCTATTTATTGGAGAATATGATGCCAGATATTACAAATTTATCAGTTGAAGAGTTAAAACGATTACAAGCAGAAGCTGAGTCTTTAATTGCTTTGAAAAAAGATCAGGAAATTGAAGATGCTTATCATCAGGTATTGGATATTGCCGACAGAGTAGGCTTAACAATTGAACAGCTTCTTGAGTTTGGTGCTTCTAAACGTAAAAAAACTGCACGTAAGTCTGTAGAGCCACGTTATCGCAGTAAAAGCAATCCGGAAGACACCTGGACTGGTCGCGGTAAACAGCCACGCTGGTTAGTTGCTGAATTAGAGAAAGGCGCAAAACTGGAAGACTTCGTGATCTAATCCTTCTGCCTCATTATTCATCATCAGGCTGTTATGCATACGGCCGGTGATTGATCAGCCAAGCACATCCTGCTTGGTTTTTTTATGCCTATGAATTGGCGTCAGAGAAAAAGTGTGCATAATGTGATTATAAAATGACAAGACTATAAATTTAGGGGTTTCGATTGGATAGGTTGGTCGTGGCGGGATGAGCAATAAGCCGAAAACATTAAAATGGTTGATATTTGCAATTCTAGCCTTTCTTGTCTTTGTGATTCTGCAAGTTCCTGCAGCTTGGTTAATTTCAAATTTTTATAAAAATAATCAGGTCTTACATAATGTAAGCGGGAATATCTGGCAGGGAAGTGCGGACTGGAAAAAAGGTAATCTTCGGGGAAGTCTGAACTGGCAGGTTCGTCCTTTGGACCTGTTGTTGCTGAGATTAGGGGCAAATATTGATCTGCATAGCGGTAATACCCAGTTTTCGGGTGTGATGGGCTATGGTCTGAATAAAACTTTAACCGTCAAAAATCTTGAGGGACAGCTTGCACCTGAAACTTTAAAGAAGATTGCTGACTGGCAATGGCCTACCAACCCGATTCAGTTTAAAGAACTCGATTTTAAATATAAAAAAGAGCAAGGCTTTAGCCATGTAGATGGCCAGATGCAGTGGAGCGGTGGTGAGCTGATTTATACATTTGCCCAGCGTCAGGAGCGTATGAATGTACCGGTTCTGAGTGGTCAGTTATCCGATGAGAATGGGCAGCTGCTGCTGGACGTGCGCGACAATCGTGATCAACGTATGTTGAATATTAAACTGGATCCAAGCCTGATGCTGGATATTCAGCTGACACAGCGCTTTTTACTCAATGCCCCTTCTTATACCGGTAAAGCTGGGCTGGATACTTATGTGATTAGTACCCGTCAGCCTTTAATGGGGGGCTTCAACTGATGGCAAGCCCACTCGATTATTTTAAAAATATTGATCTGAAACAGACAGAGCGTATTGCTCCAATTTTACTGTTTCTGCTGATTCTGTATTTATGCTGGAAATTGGCCGCCTTATTCTGGCTTCTAGTGGCTCCGCCACAAGCGATGCAGGTTGATCAGGTAGAACTGGGGTCACAACAGGCTCAAGTGCCGAACATTAGTGCCTTTTCACTATTTCAGGAAACTACTTACGCAGCGAACACTGCTGAAACTGCCAATATTGTTTTGCAGGGGGTTGTGGTAGCGAGTCCAAGCTATAACTCTTCAGCAGTCTTGAAAATTAATGACCAGTCTGACCGTTATCGGGTCGGAGAGGTATTGGGAAATAGCGGTTTTACGCTGGCTGAAGTGTACTGGGACCGGGTGATTCTGCGTAAATCAAGCGGTGCTACCCAAGAAATCCCGTTTAAAGGGCTGGAAAATGGTTTAAACCAGCCAATCGTGCCGGATACCTCGGCAGCATCTTCAAATTCAATGCCTCCGCTGCATACGGAAAGTGGTATGCCTGAACAACCTTCACCACAGAGTGAAATCAATCGGGCCATCCAGCAGATGCAGGAAAATAAGGACCAGTACTTACAGAATATGGGGGTAAGTGCAGCAGATGGCGGTTATGAAGTGACTTCACGGACACCGGCTGCACTGCGTAATCGCTTGGGATTAAGACCGGGAGACCGGATTTTGTCTTTGAATGGTCAGACCCTGTCACAGGGACAAACCGAAGCACAGTTACTGGAACAGGCTCGACGTGAAGGTCAGGTCAAACTCGAAATAAAACGTGGTGATCAGGTGATGACCATACAACAGGATTTGAAGTGATGTGTCATCACGCATAGGGTTAGGAAACACAAAAGTTTATGGCTTTATTTAATAATAATCGATCAGCATGGGCATTCTGTGTGGCCGCACCATTGGTTGCCATGGTCAGTACGGCAAGTTATGCGCAAACCTGGAAAATCAATCTTCGGGATGCAGACTTAACCGCCTTCATTAATGAAGTGGCGGATATTACCGGTAAAAATTTTGCGGTAGATCCCCGGGTTCGAGGCAATGTCACGGTCATTTCCAACAAACCACTGAATAAAAATGAAGTTTATGACCTGTTTTTAGGCGTCTTGAATGTCAATGGTGTAGTGGCCATCCCTTCAGGAAATACCATCAAGCTGGTACCAGACAGCAATGTCAAAAGCTCCGGGATTCCCTATGATGCACGTCATCGTGCGACTGGTGACCAGATTGTCACTCGTGTGATCTGGCTGGAAAATACCAATCCAAATGACCTGATTCCAGCTTTGCGTCCGTTAATGCCACAGTTTGCTCATCTGGCTGCCGTTCCGGGCACCAATGCACTGATTGTGTCGGACCGGGCGACCAATATCTATCAGCTAGAAACCATCATCCGTAATCTGGATGGCACGGGTCAGAATGATATTGAAGCCATTAGCCTGCAATCCAGTCAGGCCGAAGAAATGATCGAGCTGATTGACTCTATGGCAGCAACAGGTGCAGCTAAAGATTTGCGTGGTTCGCGGGTGCGGGTCATGGCAGATGTGCGTACCAACCGGATTCTGATTAAGGGTGATCCGGCAACACGCAAGCGCATTCGTCAGATTATTGAAACGCTGGATGTGCCTGCAGCAGACCGTCTGGGTGGCTTAAAAGTCTTCCGTTTGAAATATGCCAGTGCCAAGAATCTTTCGGAAATTTTGCAGGGATTAGTGACAGGGCAAGCAGTCAATACTGGTTTGGATAATTCTTCTTCTAGTTCGTCTTCATATAATTCGACTAATAACCTGAATAACAATAATACCACTAGCTCAAACAGCTTAGGTGCATCCAATATTCAGCTCAATACTGGCATGAAAACCGAGCAGGGCGGAATTAGCAGCTTTAATGCCAATGGTGTCAGCATTATTGCGGATGCCACACAGAATTCTCTGGTGGTTAAAGCAGACCCGCAACTGATGCGTGAAATCGAATCTGCCATTGATCAGTTAGATGTACGCCGTCAACAGGTTCTGATTGAAGCTGCAATTATTGAAGTAGAAGGGACAGATGCGGATCAGTTGGGTGTGCAATGGGCCCTGGGTGATATCAGCAGCGGAATTGGTCTGATCAATTTTGATAATTTTGGCACCAGCCTGAAAAATATTGCAGCGGGTTATCTTACTGGCGGTGGTACGGGTGCAGCGAGTACCGTAGGCGCAGGCAGTTCGCTAGTGATTGGTGATTATCGTGAAGGCAGTGATGGTTCACGCCGTTTATACGGCGCGATGATTCAGGCCTTAAAAGAAACCACCAAGTCTAATCTGCTGTCTACACCGTCGATTGTGACCATGGACAATGAAGAGGCTTACATCGTTGTCGGTGAAAATGTACCCTTTGTGACCGGTTCAGTTTCTACAGGAGCCGCAGGTGTTGCCAATCCTTATACCACCATTGAGCGTAAAGATGTCGGCGTAACCTTAAAAGTCGTGCCGCACATTGGTGAAGATGGTACGGTACGTCTGGAAGTTGAACAGGAAGTTTCAGATGTAAAAGCCAATAAGGGTCAAGCGCAAGATCTGGTCACTAGCAAACGTGCGATCAAAACCTCGATTCTGGCAGAACATGGACAAACGATCGTATTAGGTGGCTTGATTTCGGACAATACCAGTTATGGACGCCAGGCAGTACCCGGTCTAGGGGCAATTCCAGGGGTGGGACGTTTGTTTCGCTCAGAAGGTAAGTCTAATCAGAAACGTAACTTATTGATCTTTATCCATCCAACGATTGTGGGTGATAAAAATGAAGTACGTAAACTGGCCCAACAACGCTATGGTCAACTCTATAGCCTGCAATTGGCACTTGATTCAGACGGTAATTTTGCCAAGTTACCGGAAAGTGTTGAAGATGTGTATCAGCAGCGTATTCCAGTTTCCAAGACACCACTGACGAATTCGACCTACCAGAATGTTCCGAGTGCGCCAGCGTCAACGCCATCAGCCGCAGCAGTGGCTACACCAGTGGCAATTGAGCCAGGGATTCAGCGACAAGTGGTGCAGCCCGTCCAGCAGGTTGAAAAAAGTAGAAATACCGTTACAACAACCACACTTAGACCCAAAAGCTAGACCATTCGCATTTGCATACAGCATGTTATGATAATGCCAAAGAAAATAGAGAAGTAGATTTCATGACTTGGAAAATACAGGCAATTAGCGATGACTTGACTGGACAGGAAATAGCAATCGACCATGACATGCTGGTAGGGCGTCATCAGGCGGCTGATATTGTGCTGCAGGCTGCGGAAATCTCGCGTAAGCATGCTGCTTTTCTACTGAAAGACGATGCACTGTGGGTACAGGATCTAGGCTCATCTAATGGCACTTTCGTGAATGACTTGCTTATTGAGCAGGAAACGCGATTAAAACAAGACGATGTAGTCCAGTTTGCCAGCTTGAAATTTCTGGTTCTTGAACCTGTAGCGCCTGTTGAAGTGGCGCCAGAAGTTGAAGAAACAGCAGAGCAAGTGGTTGAAGAAATCGAAACGGTTGAGAAAACCCCTGCCCAGCAGATGAATGAGCAGGGCATTCTAGAATTGAAAGAGCGTGATGCTTCAGTCAACTTGACCCGTGATGGTATGCCGACCAATGTCGGTATTCCAAAACCTGCGCCTATTGCTGAGGGTGTAGACCTGAGCTCGGTTAAGCCAGAACCAGCCCCAATTCCGGTGGAACAGCCTGTTTCTCGTATAGAGCAGGAAAAAGAAGCACAGAAAAATGCATCTGTTGGGCTGATTTCACTAATCGTTCTGATTATTTTGGCGATTATCGCTTGGGTGTTGTTTAAATAAGCCCATGATTGGTTACAATCGAGGCATGCATCACGCATGCCTTTTTTATGGCTGCAAGTAAAGAAAATGAGGGTCAGGATGTCAATTGCACAACTGGAACAACGTAAACTGATTTTATTCGATCTGGATGGCACCTTGGTGGATTCAGCCCATGATTTGTATCGGGCCATGAATATGAGCCTGAATGTCTTGCAGCTACCCCTGGTGACTGAGGAGCAGGTACGGGTCTGGATTGGTAAAGGGACGTCCAAGTTCTGTGAAAGCGTACTCCAGCATCTGGTGGGAGAAGTACTACCTGCCCAACATCAGGAATTACTTACGACGTTCCTAGAAATTTATAATGCCGATCCTTGTGTAGATACCAAGCCATTTGACGGAATTATCGAGTTTCTGGAATGGGGTAAGGCTAACGATAAAAAACTGATCTGTGTGACCAATAAACCAGAAGAACCGGCACGCAGTATTCTGGATATTCTGGAAATGGCGAAATACTTTGATGACACCATTGGTGGTGATCGCTTTGCCGAGCGTAAGCCAGATCCGCGTCAGTTGTTGCATTGTGTGGAGCATTATGGCGTGACCAAAGAGCAGGTACTGATGATCGGGGACTCAGTCAATGACATCGAAGCTGCGCGCCGTGCGGGTATAGATTGTATTGTAGTCAGCTATGGCTATAATCATGGTGAAAATATAGCAGACTGTGATCCTCAAGAAATTGTTGATGATCTACGTGAGTTGCTTGTTTAAATAGGGTACGAAGGAAATAAGATGAATAGTTGTAAGGTTTTTCGATGGCGTCGCTCAGTCCAATTCCATTTTCATACTGAGTAACCCCAATTTAAAGAGAAAAACCGAATGACAACTTCAGCTCAATTCCAGCAACTTGCATCTCAAGGCTATAACCTGATTCCTGTATACCGTCAGCGTCTGGCCGATACGGATACTCCTCTATCTATCTTTGCCCGTCTGAAACAACACCAACAGGCTTATCTGTTCGAATCTGTCGAAGGGGGAGAGAACTGGGCACGCTATTCAATTATCGGTCTGGGTGAATCGACTGTATTCTCCTGTAATGCGGGTGAACTGACTGTTCAGCATCCGGATGGCTCTATTGAAAAACAGCACTGTGCCGATCCATTCCAGTATATCCGTGACTTTCAAGCACAGTTTAAAGTACCGACCCAGGCAGAACTTCCAGCCTTACCAAGCTTTACCGGTGGTCTTGTCGGTTATTTTGGTTATGACTCAGTACGTTATATCGAACCTAAGCTAAAAAATGTGCCTGAAGCTGATCCGGTAGGCTTGCCAGATATCTGGATGATGCTGTCTAAAACCGTCATCGTATTCGATAACCTGAAAGATACCCTGTTCCTCATTGTGCATGCCGATGCAGCTGATCCGGCAGCTTATGAGAAAGCGCAGCAGCAACTGGATGAGCTGGAAAATATTCTGGCGACACCGGTAAGCCTGAAAGCAGAAAAACATGCGGCACCGCATTTTGAATCCTTAACCGGGCATGACAACTTCATTGCCTCTATTGAAAAGGTAAAAGAGTACATCCGTGCCGGAGATGTGATGCAGGTGGTGCCAGGCCATCGTATGGTTTCTGATTTCGATGGTGAGCCTTTACAGGTCTATCGTGCCTTACGTCACCTTAATCCATCACCTTATCTGTTCCTGGTACAAGGGCAGACCCTAGAAAACAATACGCCGTTCCATATTGTGGGTTCTTCGCCTGAAATTCTTTCTCGTCTGGAAAATGGCATTGCCACCGTACGTCCATTGGCGGGTACGCGTCCACGTGGCAAGACCAAAGAAGAAGATCTGGCATTGGAAAAAGATCTGCTTTCTGATGAAAAAGAAATTGCCGAGCATTTAATGCTGATTGATCTGGGCCGAAATGATGTTGGTCGTGTATCCAAAATCGGTAAAGTGCAAGTGACTGATCAAATGGTGATCGAACGTTACTCGCATGTGATGCACATTGTGTCGAATGTACAAGGTGAAGTACGTGATGATGTCGATGCACTGGATGTTTTTAAGGCAACTTTCCCTGCGGGAACACTTTCTGGTGCGCCAAAAATTCGTGCCATGGAAATTATTGACGAAGTTGAGCCAGTAAAACGCGGAATTTTTGGCGGCGCTGTTGGTTATTTAGGCTGGCATGGTGAAATGGACATGTCGATTGCCATTCGTACCTGCGTGATTCGTGAAAATAAGGTCTATGTTCAGGCGGGAGCAGGGCTGGTTGCGGACTCAAATCCTGAGTCAGAATGGAATGAAACCCAAATAAAAGCTCGCGCAGTGATCAAAGCGGTTGAATTATCATCAAACGGATTGATTTTGTGAGTTTTTGGCGTTTTTTTTGAAAAAAACACTTGCATGGATTCTGAGTTTTGCTAAACTGCACACCGTTCCGATACGAAACGTACGAAACACTAAGAAACGCCGGCATAGCTCAGTTGGTAGAGCAACTGACTTGTAATCAGTAGGTCCACAGTTCGAATCCGTGTGCCGGCACCATCTTAGAGAGTTTGGAGTGCGAAGTAAAGAACGACACTGATGTAAGTGTAAAAATGGTGAGGTTCCCGAGCGGTCAAAGGGGGCGGACTGTAACTCCGCTACGAAAGTTTCGAAGGTTCGAATCCTTCCCTCACCACCAATTTTAAGACTTCAAAGTGGTAAGTACCAACATCGTGCGGGAGTAGCTCAGTTGGTAGAGCGGTAGCCTTCCAAGCTGCATGTCGCGAGTTCGATCCTCGTCTCCCGCTCCATTGTTTGAAGTGCTAATATTTGCTCTTATAGCTCAGTGGTAGAGCACTCCCTTGGTAAGGGAGAGGTCTCGAGTTCAAATCTCGATAAGAGCTCCAGATTACAGTTTGGCAACGTGGTTGCAAAAATATTTCAAAAGCAGGCTATTTAGTCTGCTTTTCAAGTATTTGGTGTTTGGTTTTTTTTAAACGATATGTCGGAGCTGGGTTTTACTCAGAATTGTGTTCGACGTAAACGAGGAAGATTAACATGGCTAAGGCTAAGTTTGAACGTAATAAGCCACACGT